>CAZQZF010000247.1:0-2964 GCA_964597745.1 uncultured Zetaproteobacteria bacterium | reverse complement strand
CCTCACCCACAGCAATCGCCCGCGTGCACGGTACACAGCCAATCGAGCGATAATGCCGATCGTAAAGTACATTGTACGGCAGGCCCTGCATTCGGATATAAGACCAGATGTCCTCCCAAGTCCAGGAGAGCAAGGGATTGTACTTTGCAATTCCGATTGCCGGATCCGGCTCAAACGCCTCGAGTGTGCACCGCTCTTTCGATTGCTCGCGCCTTCTGCCGGTGATCCATGCCTTGCCGTCCAGGATCCGCCGCAATGGCGCCACCTTTCGCGTTTCGCAACAAAGCTTGCGCAGCTCCACCGACTTGCGATACAGATCCTCGCCATGAGCTGCGACCATTGCCACGACTTCATCGGCATCCGGGCGCAAACGCTCAATTCGGATGCCATAGCGGCGCTCCACGGCTGCAATCAGTTCCAAGGTCTCGGCGGGCAACTTGCCGGTATCCACGGTCACGATCGGAATCTGCGGCGCATGCCGACAAATCAGGTCGATCAATACCGAGGCCTCCACCCCCAGGATGGTGGGATAGACCAACTGATGCCCATGAGCGCGCAGAGCTTGCCGCAAGCAGTCAATAGCTTGCTGGATGCGTTCATCATTCAGCACGACTAATAACCTCCTCAGCCCGACGCCGCGCAATCCCCTCCTGGATGAAGACCCATATCACAGCCAGGAATCCCGCTACCAAGGCCGACAATATCACGATCAACGCCCGCTTGGGCTTGACTTTTCGGTCAGGCGGCGAAGCCGGATCCAACACCTTGAAGGCATATTGCACGCGCGTATTGGCCAGCATCGCGCGCTTCTGCTCCTGCGAGATCAATTCAAACAGCGCCTTACGCACATCCTCGACCTGCGTGCGCGCAAGCTCCCGGCGCAAATAGGCCAAGTTGGCCTGGCTTTCCTCGATCGCACGCTGGCGCAGGTAATCATTGAGCCGAGCAACCAAGGCATTTGCCCAGCGTGCCGCCAGTTCAGGGTCGGTCCACTCGATGGCCACGGTGGTCAGATTGGTCTTCTTGTCCGTGGACACATTCAGCACGCCACCCTTGGTCAACTTGCGCCAGGCGTCCCAAAGCGACGGCTGCTTATCTGGATCAGATTCCTTCCATGCCTTCTTGTCGGCATCCCACTGCTCGGCAAACAAAACCGGCATCAGCTTCTCATCCTTGACAAAGGCCCACAGAAATTCCCGCGACTTCAATACCGCCAATGCCTCCTCGGCTCCGCCGCCACTTGGCAGGCTGATCCCAGCGAGTGAGGCCAGTCCTCCCAAGTTGCCCAGGGCCGCGCCAAGTCCGCCACCCTTGCCACCATCCTCAGACACCGGGGCGACCAGCACTTCGGCGCGATAGACATTCGGCATCAGCAAGCTGATGCCTGCTGACAACAGCGCAGCCACCATGACAACAGCCAGGATCAGTCACCGCCGCTTCCAGATCGTCCTCCAATATTCCAGCAGATCGATCTCTTCCTCCGCCATGCCATACATGCCAGCCAGCATCCTCGGATCGATGATGGCCACCGGCGGCGAGGACTGCTCCGGCGAGGGTTGGTTCGTCTTCGTCTCGTTTGGTTGTTTCATCACAGGATCCTGATCGCCTTCATCGAAGCGAGCGCCACACCGATCTGATACAGCACCTTGGACCAATCCAAGGCCGCATCCATCAGGCGGAATGGTGCCACATCCTCCGGCACGACGATGGCATCACCGGGCATGATCTTCGTCTCATGCCAGCCGCTGCGCACCGGCTCCACGATGCCATTGGCATGCACAACATAGATATGCCCCTCATCGGCGAAGCGCGTCACGCCGCCAGCTCGGTCGATATAATCCTCGACGCTGAGTTCACGCTGATGTGTGTGACTGGGTCAGGCTTGACAATTGGGTATTTGGGTTCATATGTCGGTGCCATGCATAATTATTGAGTTGCTCACTCATTTCAAATGTGAGAGACACCTATGCATTCTCCGATTGAATATATTTCACTGGGTACATATTCACAAGCCTTTAATTTCGACAATCCCAAATGTTCCTTCACCCACTGATTTCTCAATCCTCTCTTGATAATGAATCAATGGGGTCAGACTCGATTGATCGCTACTGATGCTACAGTACATCTTTCACACGGGCGTACTGACTGATATTAGCAAATAAACTTTTGAGACATTCGTAGCCGTGCAATGCCAATGTGATGTTCTCAAGCCGCTCTTCGGTATCTGAAGGATACTCATGCGCGATAATATTGCGTATTTCACGCAGTTTATCCCATTCTTGAACTGACTCAATAATTTCCAGTTTTTCGAGCAGATTTAAAATATCAATCATCGGAAGGCTTTCATTATCGATCTCACGTAACGATAACAATAACTTGCGAAACAGACTTGCCCCAAGTTTGTCTTGAATTTTAATGTAATTAAACAAAAAGCTATTGACCACTCGCTGGTTCGAATAATCCTCCAACCAAGCTGCACTCAGTCTTTGATCTTTCAACAACACATAATCATTTTCGCAACTGCCAAACAGTTGCTCCAATGTTTCAAAAATGGACCTTAATGTCGCTGACATAGTAACACTCCTTGACTTGTTGCAACCTTGTCAATGGTTCGTTTTTTTTTACGAGCCACTACTAAATCAATCCGTTGATCACCAATCTTACGCTTGATCAGGGATAGAAACTCAATGCGTTTCTCACCCATACGTTCGTGATTCTCGGTGTCTATATATAAGTCGATATCCCCCCCTTTCCGCGCATCATCAACCCGACTACCAAACAGGTAAAGGTCTCCTTTTTCAAATACCTGAACAAAAACATCCTGAATGACACTTCTAACTTCAGAACCAAGTCTCATAGCTCACTCCATTATCAAGATAATAAAATGACCGGGTCAGGCTTGACAATTGGGTGTTTGGGTACAATCAAGCGACCTTCCTTTCCAAAAACCGAACAATTGGGGTC
>CAZQZF010000246.1:0-3023 GCA_964597745.1 uncultured Zetaproteobacteria bacterium | reverse complement strand
AACCCGGACTCAGCCCTGAAAACAGGCGAGTGGAAATATATCTCAAAGAGGAGGAAGAACGATGAAATACAGACAAAGAATATGGTCCATGCTGGGCATGGCTCTGCTGGCCATGCTTGCAGCCCCCGATGCATGGGCGGGAACCACCGGCACGGTCTTTCAGGCAGCCTACACCACACTGACCGGATGGGTGGAGGGCTACGGCGGCAAGATATTCGCCGTATTGAGCTTCTTCATCGGACTGGGCGTGGCCGCATGGACCAAGAGCCTGCTGCCGCCGCTGCTCGGCATCGGCATTGCGTTTTTGGTCGCCTACGGCGTGGCGATTATCCAGGGCGTGGCCACGGCGACGATCTGATCCCATGGGTGGCATGGATTCCCGGGAGCGCCTCAGTCTGAGGATGCCAAGGCACTTGGACGATTCCGAAAAGTTCCTGTGGTGGGATTTTGAGCAGGCATTGATCGTTGTCGCCATCATCGGCTTTTCCATCGTGGTCAATATGATCACGGCGGGCGTCGTACTCGGCATCGCGGCGGGTATCGCTCTTGGCCGCATCAAGTCGGGCCGCTCCCGTGGATACCTGGTGCATACCGCGTACTGGTATCTGCCCATGGACTTGGGAATGAAGCGAACGCCGCCATCGCACGTGGCGCGGTTTGTCGGATGAAGCGGGATACGTTGTCCGGAGGCATCGCCCGGCTCTCCAGCGAGGTGCGCTTTCTACGCGCAAGCCTTCTGGCCGCCACCGCCATTACCCTGCTCATGCTGATCCGCATGCTGACGGCGGATACGAATATCAGGCTGGATGTCGCGGCTCCGCCAGCGATCACAAAGGACTTCTGGATCAGTACGAACGGCTTTGGCCCTGCGTACCTGGAGCAGATGGGAACATTCATCGCTTACATGGTGCTTAATGCCACGCCCGCCAGCCTGAAGTTCCAGAGCGGTCAGCTAAAACCGTACATGGCTCCGGAGGCCTACGGGAAACTCCAGGCTGATCTGGAATCGAGGCAGTCGCGTTTTGAACGGTACCAGATGTCCACACTGTTCTATCCGAATCAAATCTATCTATCGAAAAGCCATTGCCGCATCCAGATCGAAGGTGAACTGAAGACCTTCATCGGCGGCAAGCTGGGATCGTCGAAAATGAGAAAGCTGGATATCGGCTGCAAAAATGTAAACGGGAGGTTCTATGTCACGAGCATTGTGCTTATTGGTGATCATGATCATGACGGCAGCTCCGGCTAGAGCCGTCCAGATTCTGGATGCGGGCGAGGATGTGTCTCTGGCTGCGCGTATTTCCAACCATGATCCGAACCGAATTCGCATCGCCGGTGGTTTCATCAGTATGGCGGTTGGCCCGCAGAACGGACGCATTGCCATCGAAACAAACGATAAGCAGGGACAGATATTCGTGCGCTTGAATGAGAATGCGCCGGGAAAGAACAAGGCGTTCACCCTGTTTCTCACCGATGCAAAAGGCCGCGATTACACCCTGCTGTTAAAGCCCGCAAACATATCCGGCGAGAGCCTGATTATCCGTCCCAGCCCAAACCGCATGGCGGCGAGGCATCCCGTGGGCGTCGAACGGCGGGAAGCGCGGATCAAGCGTCTGGTTCGCGTCATGGCCATGGATGACGTTCCGCGCCGTTGCGAACTTTCCGAGAAAAGCCACAGCGTACCGCTTTGGAGAGGAACGGATTTCAGTATGGAGCGATCCATGCAATGCGGTGCTTTCTCCGTTGCACGCTACCGGCTTACCAATACCAGTGATAAGGAAATTCGCATGGCCGAGCAGGAACTCTACGGCGATGGCATAGCCGCCGTGTCGGTTGAACGCATGCGCTTGAATCCAGCGGGTGTCATCAGCCTGGATCCCGGCCAGTCCACGATGGTGATCATCGTCAGGGAATCCCGTCATGGCTGATCTTCCGCCAGCAAACCCGCCGGAAGCAAACCAGCCACCGCCATCATGGAGGGAGCGGCTCGCGGGATTGTTCAAAGGCCGCAGGACGATGCAGTGGCTGCTGGCTACCGGCATCGTCCTGGTGTTGCTGGCACTCGCGGCGGTCAGCGTTACCTTGAGCGAGCACACACAGAATGTGGCGGATATGCGTCCGGTCGATTCTCCGGGCGATATCGAGGCGCATTCGATCACCGCTCCCGGCGCGGGCGTATCGGACAAGGATGTCTGGATCACCAAATCCGAATCGAAGCTCCAGAACATGGCAACCGAACTGCGTGACCTGAAACAGTCGATGCAAAAGCTGCAAAATCAAAACAACCAGGAGCAGGCCAACACGGGCGCGTCCATTGGCCCGCCGGACAATACTTACACATCGCTTCCCGCCCTGCCGCCGCAGCCGGTGAACGCCCCCGCCGTCATTCCCCGGATGGGGCCGGGGAGCGCCGCATCCCAAGGCACATCCATCACTCCCCTCACGCAACCTGCGCAAGCCATTCCACAGCCTGCCATGCAGGCGGGGCAGCCCGGACAGCCGGTCGCGCCTTCCGGCGGCATGCTGGTGGTGCATATGACGCCGCCACAAGATGCGCCGCCAAAGGCAAAAACGGACAAAAGCGCATGGCTGGCCGTCAGTTTCACGCCGGCCCGATTGCTGAACGGGCTGGATGCCGCCACAGGCGGTTCCGCCCAGCAAAATCCGCAACCGGTGTTGATGGCCGTGACGGACATGACGCAGATGCCCAACCGGTACCGGGAGGATTTCAGGGAGTGCTTCATCACGGCTGCCGGTTACGGTGACATATCAAGCGAGCGCGCCTATCTCCGTCTGGAGAAGCTCTCATGCATTGATGACGACGGCCATGCCATCGAGGAAGCGATTGACGGTTATGTGACCGGCGAGGACGGCAAGGTCGGCATGCGCGGACGGTTGGTCAGCAAGCAGGGCCAGGTGTTGGCCAAGGCGCTGCTGGCAGGCATCGCTTCGGGTATTGGCGACGCCTTCACGCAATCGGTCAGTACGCAATCCATCTCCCCATTGGGGGCTACGACCACCAT
>CAZQZF010000245.1:0-3027 GCA_964597745.1 uncultured Zetaproteobacteria bacterium | reverse complement strand
GAGCATGGATACACGATGCAGGCGATTGCGAATTATGCAGGATTGCACCATTCTACGGTAAGCCGTTTGATCAAGGCAGGAGATGAGAATGCGCGAAACAAGACCTGACCCCTTTTCTTCTTGTGACCCCTTTTCTATGACCCCTTTTCTACTTTGTTCTTGCTTTTCTGCCTTTTCTGATCAATAAGAAGCAAAGGGTCATAGAGGAGAGCAAGCGGGTGGAGGAAGTACTCAGGGAAAGCGAATCCAAATTCCGCACACTTGCTGAGTCCACCACTGTAGGCGTATTTCTTTTCCACGATCGGTTCATTTATGTAAACCCTAAATGCGCCGAGATGTCTGGCTACACTGTGCAAGAATTGCTCCAAATGGGTATGTCGGACTTGTTGCACCCTGATTCTCTGCCCGAAGTGCAGCAGGGCTGGAAAGCTCGCAAACAAGGTTATGCAGCACCAAAAATTTATACCGTCAGATATTTCACCAGAAACAAGGACGTTCGCTGGGCCATCCTGACTACGGCACTGATCAGCTTCGAAGGCAAGCCAACAACTGTAGGTTCCGTTGTCGATATAACCGACTTCAAGAAGGCAGAGTTGGCTCTGGCCGAAAAGACAATATATCTGGACAATATCTTGAGAAGTTCTATCGAATGCGCCATCGCCACCGTCGATCTGGACTTCCGCATCACCTACTACAATCCCATGGCCGAAAAGCTTTTCGGCTATACAGCGGAGGAAGTTATTGGCAAGACGGTGCAGGAGATGTATACGAAAGAAAAGGTTGAACCCGAACGCTTTGAAAAGGCTATCGAAAATGTGCATAATCTTGGTGCATATTACTACATCGTAGATCAGGAAACAGAAGAAGGCGTGCGACACCTGGAGTCACGCGTTTCCAGCATCCTTGATCCCGATGGGGAGTTACTCGGCTACACCCTTTTCAGCCGCGATATCACCGACCGCAAGCAGACTGAGGAGGCCATCAAGCGGGCTTATCATACGCAACAGGTGCTGGATCAGATTCTTCGCATCTCCTTACAATCGTTGTCCTTTCAAGAGATACTGGATCAGTCCATGGAGGCTGCTTTTACTTCTCCCGCCTTCGCCTTGTTGAAAAAAGGTTCCATCTCCCTGGCGGAGGATGGCAAAGAAGAGTTGAGGCTTGCAAGTCATTACGAACTACCTGGTCACTGCGCCATCGTCCCCTTTGGCAGGTGCTTGTGTGGACGGGCTGCTTCAAGCAGGGAGATCATCTTTGCCGATCATATCGATGAGCGCCATGAAATCACTTGCCGCGGTATGGAGCCACATGGACATTACTGCATTCCCATTCTTGCCAATGGCCAGTTGCTGGGCGTGCTCAGCGCTTATGTGGAAACCGGACATGTCAGGAATGAGGAAGAGGAGAAATTCCTGACGATGGTGGCGGAAACCCTGGCGCTGATCATTGGGCGTAAACAGATAGAGGAGAAGACAGAGAACTTGCTTCGAGAAAACCGCCATCTGGCCCAGCAGCTTCTCCAGACCCAGGAGGAGGAACGCCGCCGCCTGGCGCGGGACCTGCATGATGAAGCAGGACAAACCCTCACCGCAATCCAGACAAAGATGGTGCTGATAAAAAAACGATCAAGGGACAACAGCATTATGCAACAGGCGGATGAGGCTATCATTTTGGTCAACAGCCTGTTCGACCTGATTCATACGGTGCTGAAAAAACTCAATCCTACGGCCATTGACGAGATTGGTCTGCCTGCCGCACTGAAAAGCCTGGTTGAAAGCTGGCAGGATAGCTACGCTTCTGCCTGCAAGTTGCATGTTGAAGACAACCTGCCCCATCTGGATTATGAAATTAGCGCAGCACTCTACCGGATTGTGCAGGAAAGCCTGACGAATATTACCAGGCATGCAAAGGCGGAACATGTGAGTGTAAATCTACAAACAGCGGGTGCGGCGGATCAAAAAGAGCAGGTTGAACTGATCATCAAAGATGACGGCTGTGGTATGGATTCGTCCTCTCCCCGGCGCCAGGGCATGGGATTGATTGGTATGCGTGAGCGTGCGGTTGCACTCGGCGGGAAATTCACCATCGAAAGTTCGCCTGCGACCGGAACCCGTATTTCCGTGTCCATACCAGTTTCGGGGGGGGTAAACAATGGGTGGCTCGATAATTCGTATTCAGTTGGTTGATGATCATGCCGTGGTTCGTAGCGGATTCCGCCATCTACTGGAGGATGAAAGCAATATCCAGGTGGTAGCTGAATCGGAAAGTGGCAGACAAGCCGTGCTCGATTACGAAAATTACAGGCCCGACGTGCTGGTGATGGATATCGCCATGCCGGGCATGGACGGGCTGGAGGCCATGCACCAAATCCTGGTCAGAAATCCCGATGCCCGCGTGATTATTCTGAGTATGCTGGGCAAAGGCGCCGCCCTTCGGGCCTTGGAAGCCGGGGCAGCAGGGTTTATATGCAAGAAAAGCGCGGCGCAGGAGTTGCTGCAGGCTATACAAACAGTGATGCGGGGTAACCGCTACATTGATGCCGAGACCGCCGGGGACATTGCCCTGCATCACTTTTCGGGCAAGACCTACCCACTGGAATGTCTCTCCCCGCGTGAATATATAGTCATGATGCAGATCGTCAACGGCAACTCGGTAGATCAGATCGCGAACAATCTCTACATCAGCCCCAAGACCATTCGTTCTCACAAATTGCATATCATGAATAAGCTTGGCGTAGCCAATTTGGTTGAATTAATACGCCTGGCGATCAGAGCAGGTATGATAGAAGACGCTTGAGCGCCTTCAAAACCCGTTCATTCTGGTGCACGCCTTCCTTTTGCCTAGACCAATTTAAACATATGCCTAGAAAAGATCGGACCATTTGCCAATGGTTCCGGCTGTAGGTGGAAACTAAACTTATAAACGCAGGAGGCCGCCAAGTGATATTTGCTGGAAGATGGTGCTGGGAAGTGCCGGGGGCACGATATTTATCGTTGAAGATAATACCAAAAAAGCATACAAGATTCA
>CAZQZF010000244.1:0-3049 GCA_964597745.1 uncultured Zetaproteobacteria bacterium | reverse complement strand
TGATTTTTCAGCCTATCTGTAGATGTATGTCAAATAGTCAAGCCAGACCCCGTTAATGACTTACAGCAACAAGCTGCGATGCTCCAGACTTCATATTTTCTTCAGCATCATCCCTGCTGACTGAAAGCAAAAAGTCGTCAACAGCTCCAAAGTGGGGACAGTCATCAGGGCACTGCGGCCATGAATAGCTGCTCGGCCCATGATAAGCTGTAATGTCTATACTTACATTCCGGGCATTAACCCGGCTGGCCCAATCTTTTGCACATTCTGGATAAAACGCATCAGTATGACCCTGACGCATTATAAGGTGCTTGCATTTTTTTATCTGCCCATGCTCGGCCAATTTGGCCAGGTAACTGGCCACTTCTCCCTTCGACCAGATATCCACTTCAATCATTGGAACTACTTCTGAGCTGAGCTTCGCAGGTGGTGGAGAGGTCAAGCTCGTACTCGCTATCAAACCGGCAGTAGAGTTCGATGATCTTCATGCTTTGCTTGCAACACCAATTAAAGAGCAAACTTACCCTGCCCCAAGTCTTCGGCAGGCCGGATTCGCGCATAGTTTAAGGTCTCAGATAATTGTGCGCCTTTACCTCGCCATTCATAAAAAACACTTTCACCGAGAAGCACATAAGCCCATTCGCATCCTTGCCGCTGATCGCCTTCTAGTGCGTTAATGCGATCACACCACGCAACAGCCGCCCGCCGTTTGCGTTTTACATTCGGGTGCGAGAGTTGATCCTGAGCCTTGGTTTCAACCAGATAGATTTTATCCCCTGAGCGAACCAGAAAGTCCGGGGAATAGAAGGCCGGCAAACCATCTTCTTTAAGATAGCGCAAGTGAACAAAATCATGCTTTTGCTCGTTAATCTTGCAAAAGGCATCAATATCCGCGCCATGGGATGCCATTTCAATAAAGGCTTTTTCAAACCCACCGCTTCGCGACGGATACGGCAGGCGCTCATAGATGCACTTGTTCACCAGAAGCGATGATGATTCTCGCATAGTAAGTTTGCTAACCTCTGAAAGATGCCGATGGGTCACCTCCGCCTCGGATTCCACCTTGATCTCTTCTGATTCCAGCAGCTTCTGCGCCCAAACTTTGATGATGTGCTCTGTAACCGCATCCACAAGCAGCACGCGCCAGTTTTCATCGGCAAACGGATCGAATTCGCATCCAAACAGCCGCTGGCGAATGTAGGTGTCGATCCATGCCGCCATTTGTGCACGGTTGATCTGGAGATAAGGGAAATTCGCTTTGTTGGCGAAAACCTTGGAACTTCCGGTCAGAGGCTGGCTTAACAGTTCGGTGATCCGCCGCACCAATCGCCCAATATAGTCATTATATCCGGTGGCTGTCATCACACCCCCGTCAACACGGTAGTCGCCGAAACGGGTCTTGGTCTGCACGTCAATAGAATGGAATTTCTCACCCTTGCCTATAATGGATTTTAACTGCTCCAGAGTGAATCCACTGAAGTCGGGTAGTTCGGCAATATTGATAGTGCGTTCTTGAATGGCTTCTTCCGTCTCGCGCAGAATGAAAGGAATTGCGAAATCAAACTCCTCAAATCCTTCGCGTAGCCCTACTGAAATTAAATCCCCGGTACTGCTGGTGGGATCAGATTCCTCATCAATTTCGGCCACCAGTCCTTCGTCCATCAAGTCCTGATAAAAGTCGATAAAGGCAGGGTGTTCGATGATGCTCAGGACATCAATGAGGCTCTTGGGAGCCTTTCCACCACGAATGAGTTTGCGGTTTTCCCGCTTGGTATCATCGTACTCTGCTTCGCGCCACATCAGACGGAGGCCGCGACCGATAGTTTGCTCCAAAAGAATCTGAGCCTGTGAAGTCCGCAATGGCACGATGACGCAGATATTGTTCACATCAAATCCTTCACGCAGCATTAACACGCTGACAACCACGCGCGGATTTCTGTGCTTGTCCATGTCAAAGAGTTTTTCCCGCAGCACAGCCCATTCGCCCTGCTTTAGTTCACCTTTGCGATTGGAATCCACACGCAGAATCTCGTCTTTGGATAAGCCTTCCAATTTGAGAAAATCACATACCAATGGCGTGACGCTGGTATCTTCACACATAATCATCATTTTGGGATGCCGCTCCGGATCAATGGCGGCAAATTCCTGTTCCAGCTTTCTAAGCTTGGCAAGCCCGGCGCGCAACATAATTCGCTGCCCCTCCGATAGTGTCGGATTGCCATCTTCGTCGCGTTCAGCCTTGAACTCCAATTCATCGCCGGTAAGCGCGCCCAGTTCCTTGCGCTTATCCAGCACCAATGATTTAACCAATCCCTGATGCATGGCGGTTTTCAAATCAAAGTCCGTGATAATGTGAGGGAAAAATGCGCGTCTGGCTTTCTTGCCGGAACCGATCTGATTAAATGGCGTAGCTGAAAAATCCATTTGGACAAAGCGCGATCCTTTTGGCTCGGCAATCGAGGAAAGGCTCTTTTGCCATTCAACCTCTGCGACCTCACCTTCCCGTTTGAAGTCGTGAATATGATGTGCTTCATCGTTAAATACCATGAGGCTGGGCAATTCACGCAGGTAATTGAGAATGCTTCCGCGCTCGAACTTACGGTTAAGCTGGTTTAAATCGTTACCCTGGGTTGTGCCTGGAGTAAGCGGCAAGACACTTTCGGCAACCTTCTTGGGGTCTATGTCCAAACCTGGCGTGTCCAGATCATCTTCACCTTCCTCGGCGCCTTCTTCTTCGACCAGGATGTGCCAGTTAGTGACGCCGATAAACCCGCCGGATGTCACCTTGCGGCCAATCTCTTCTTTCGGGCAGATGGAACCCTGTGCAAAGCTGAATATTTCATCGCGGTAGGTATCGGGGATAAACAACTCCCGGAACACATTCAAATCAGATTCATCGAAGTTTCGTTTGCCGTCGCGTTCCTTGCCCATAAAGGCATCAAGGAGTCTCCCATAAACAATCAGACCGGGCACGACCACGGAAAAATTTTTCGTAAACATGATATCGTCCGGCAGGAGATTGACCGTACAAACCTTCACTCTAACCACA
>CAZQZF010000243.1:0-3066 GCA_964597745.1 uncultured Zetaproteobacteria bacterium | reverse complement strand
CTAGCGAGGAGTTTGGTTGCGTCCTGGCTTGCGCGGGTGCCGTGTTGCAGTGAATGCAGATGATGAATGACAGCAGCAGCGGCGAAAATCACGGCGCGCTCGACGACGTGCTCCAGCTCCCGCACGTTGCCGGGCCAGTCATAAGCCGAAAGTTCCCTCAGAGCATGATTGGAAAATCGTTCGGCTGACTTATTTGACAGCAACGCCTTGCGTTCAAGAAAATGCTGTGCCAGGAGCGGCACATCCTCCCTGTGCTCCCGCAGGGGAGGCACCTCGATATCCATAACGTGGATCCTGTAATATAGATCCTGACGAAATTTTCCTTGCTCCACCAGCGATTCCAGCTTTTCCTTGGTCGAGCAAATCAGGCGCACATCGCTCTTGATCAGGGCCTCGCCGCCAAGACGTGAAAATTCCCCGTTTTCCAGTACCCGTAGAAGTTTTGCCTGCACTACTGGCGGAAACCCAGAGATTTCGTCCAGGAAAAGACTGCCGCCCGAGGCGCGCTCGAACCAACCGAGCTTTCTCTTACCGGCGCCGGGAAATGCTCCCTTTTCATATCCGAAGAGTTCAGATTCAAGATGGCTGGCATCCATGGCCGCACAGTTCAGTGCGATGAATGGACCATCAGAGCGCCGGCTCTGGACATGTAGCTGCCGGGCTACAAGCTCCTTGCCGCTGCCCGTCTCGCCACGAATCAGCACGGTTGAGGGTGTGGGGGCAACCTGGCTGATCATGTGCTTGAGATCAATAATGACGGCGGATCTGCCAAGGATCTCGGAGCCCAGGCGCTCCTCCAGCAGACGCTTGAGCTCCTGTTCGCGCACCTGCTTTCGGGTAACCTCCATGGAACGGTCAATCGTGTCGCGTACTTCATCGGGATGAAATGGCTTGGTGAAGTAATCCAGTGCGCCAAGTTGACGGGCGGTTGACGCCAGTTTCCTCTCATCATGACCGGTGATGACCACCACCGGAATATCCGGGCTTTCCGATCGCAGGCGCTTAAGATAGCGCATGCCGATTTGTGGATTATCCGGTTCAGGCGGCAGGGCCAGGTCAAGAAGCATGAGATCAACCCGGTGCGACAGCAGCATCTGCTCGGAGGCGTCAACATCCCCGGCTTCCAGCACCTCATAATCATCCTTGAGCAAAAGTTTCAGGTTCAACCGGTTGATTTCGTTGTCATCGACCACCAAAACCGTACGCCTCATGATGCCTCCATTCATTCTCTCAATGAGCCTCTCAAGCCTGCCACAAAGGCAGGGTAATCATGAAGGTGCAACCTTTCCCCTCACCTTCGCTTCTTGCTTCAATGATTCCACCATGCGCTTCAATAATGCGGCGGCTCAGAAATAGCCCGATTCCCATACCATTGGGCTTGCTGGAGGCAAACAAATGAAACAATTTCCTGTTGAGAAATTCCCTGCTCATGCCGCAACCGGTATCTCTGACGCTGATGTGGACCTGGCTTTCCGCCAGAGAGGCATCAACAAAAAGATCGCCCTGCCCCTGCATGGCGTGAACGGCATTATCAAACAGCGTGTCCAGCACCCCACGGATCATCTCGCTGTCGGCCATCACCAACGGCAATACCTCTATTTGCGCGTGAATATTGATTCCTTCCGGCCAGAGATGCTCATGAATACAGCTCCTGATGCTCTGACTGACATCCATGGGCTTTAATTCCGGGTCCAACGGGGCGCTGGGATCGGCCAGTCTGTTCATCAGAATCTGCATGCGATCAACCACCTTACTAACAGCAGTGATCAAACCATGGATGTCTTGCTCCCCCAGCCGGGAGGATTGAAGATTGTGGGCCAGGAAGGCTAAGTCATGAAGCCGGTTTTTTAAATCATGTGAGTGTAGCTGACTTACAATGCGGTGAATGGAGTCCAGACGGGCGTCATTGGCCTGCATCCGGGAAAGCCGGGCATGCTCCAGACTCATGGACGCGAATCTTCCAAGGCTCTTCAATGCCTCTATTTCATCATCCATTGTCGGCCATCCATCCGTATGCTGCCCCAAATATAGATAGGAACATGTCTGTTGTTGTGGGAGTTGTAGACAGAGTTCGTAACCGGCATCCCTGGGCAATCGCAATGGCGGTTCACTCAGACGAGGTGGGGGCCGTGCGTCCTCTGGCACGCAATACAGCTGTCCATTACTCATATCACGTTCATCCAGTGCAGCAGATGTTCTTCTGGTCAGGCGGCAGATTCGTCTTAGCAGGGTCACTTCCATATCTTCATCCGGAATAGCGGCAAGATCTCCGGCGCCAAGCTGTTGAATGGCGGCCAGCGTATCCAGCTGACGTGGAAAGACCATCCTGTCCAGACTACGTTCAAGCAAATGCACCATGGGCATAAACAAGAGGGTTGCAATGAGGGCGGCAATGACTAATGCCCAGGTGGAAACGGAATATCCAGTCAGTGCATACAGCGTGGATTCCGTGAAAATCAGGGCTAGAAAAAATATTGCAAGGGCTAGAAAAACGGTCAGCACATAGGCAAGAAGATGGAGCATGTGCCGGGGAGAAAAATCCAGCCGGGGCATCATCCTTGAGATCATGGAGAAAAGACTAGGAGCCTGTCGGACTTAGGGGAATCGTAGCGAGCAGACGGGGAAGCAAGACAAAATATTCACGGATTTGACTCGCCCCATCCATGGGGCTCGGGCCTGTGCAGCCCGATCTTTGATCGTCCAAATGGCATCCTGCCTTTTTGTGATTCGGGGCATCCGTGCCCCTCACCCTGAGGGCGGCCTTTGGCCGTCCAAACGGCTGTCCTGCCTTTTTGTGAGGCGCTGAGTTGCAACTATGCAACGACAAATTGGCAGGACAGCCAATTTGCACGCTCTGCGCCCGAAGGGTGAAGGCCATGGATGGCCTGAATGAAAATACGGAGGTTTTTGGGCCGCTGTCCCTGCCGCGCAGTAGATTTATCATAAGTCCGACAGACTCCTAGCTTGGACTATTCATGAATCGCCGTGATGGTCACGCCGGACCTTTGTTCGCAACGGATTCCAAGGAAGGAGTGCGTAGCAGCGCATACGGACGACCGACGAGGG
>CAZQZF010000242.1:0-3077 GCA_964597745.1 uncultured Zetaproteobacteria bacterium | reverse complement strand
TGGCGGTGCTGGGCATTACCTTTAAGGAAAACTGCGAAGACCTGCGGAACTCGCGCGTGATAGATCTGATTCGCGAACTCGAATCATACGGTATTGAAACGCTCGTGTTTGATCCTGTGGCGAATAAAGTAGAAGCCAAAGATGTGTATGGTGTTGAACTGGTTGGATTTAAAGACCTGAGCGGACTTGAAGCGATTGTAGCGGCAGTGGCCCATGATGAACTGATTGCTTTGGATGCATCTGCATTGTCTACAACCGGTTCATCAGGTATGCCGTTTATCGACATCAAGTCATCATATGACCGTGATGCGCTAACCGCTGCGGGCTTTAAAGTCTGGCGTCTGTAATGCAAAAAGCACAAGCAATATTTGCCACATCGTCACAAAGGAAAAATCAATTCTCCTCTCTATCAACTCTGTGTTCTCCGTGGTTCAAGACCTGCCTGGTTCCGGCTAGGCTGGCTTGTTTGTTTTTGGCGGCCTGCGGCGGTGGTGGTTTCCCGACGGATATTTCAGATATTCCAGGCATAACAGATCAGATCACCCAATTCGGCATCACCTGGACGTTTGATAAATCTTATCCAACCGGCCAGTTCGCCAATGGCGATTATTGGGTGGTAGGTCCGGTGACGATTACTAGTATCTCCCCACGTTCTATTGTCGACGCCACTGGCCGAACATTAAATGGTTCCATGATTAATCCTTCTCCTCGCAATGGTACTACTCAGGGATATGATAGCGCTATGTATGGTGGGTTTGGCTCAGATTTTAATTCCACTCTCAATGTGGCCAGGCCGAACCAGCAAGATATGTCGGCAAGCAATCCATTACTGGTACCTGTCAATTCATCTCTGGTATCGACCATCAGCTTACCCAAAGCAGTGAAGGCGGAGCTACTTAAAACAGCAGCTATTTTGACCGTCCTGACTTCAGCTCCCCCTGCCGGCAGCTTTCGCCCCTCATATAGTGGTGGCAATAAAACGATACAATTTAATAAGAGTCAGCTCAATTATGCCTTGTTAAAAAAAATACCGCCCGTCGCCAGCACGCCTACCATGGCTACAGTGGAACGATATTTTGAGCGCCCATGGCTGGATCATGTTCCCAATTGGATTGGTAGGTATGAGCATCCTTCAGACAATATGCCTGGCTATGGGAGGGACATGGCCACTCAGGTAGGCGAGGGCGCATTGATGTTGCATCTGAACTTCACCAATGCGGAAAAGGAGACGCTTCTCATCCGCTATGTGCAATTGGGTATTGATTTGTATGGAGTCTCACAAGATGGCGGGCAGGATAATTGGGCTCCTGACGGCGGACATGCAAGCGGACGCAAATGGCCCATTCTTTTTGCGGGACTTATGTTGAATGACCCTACCATGAAGAATATCGGTCCAGGTGATGGTACGGGTACAGTTCAGTTTGGCGAAGATGGACAGACATTTTATGTTACTCAAGCCGACATTGATCTCGTTCATACACCTGACCTTCGAGTCGGCCCTGCTGTACAATATACACAAGTTGATCTGGGCTTGGCCGAATGGGGGATTATACATTCAGATAGTCCTGCTGCGGACAACAAAGGATGGGCGGCAACGTATCGCCAGTGTTGTACAGCCATTTCTTGGTCGGGTTTTGTATTGGCTGCCCGGATGATGAACGCCCAAAATCTGTGGGCACATGATGCGCTTTTTGATTACCAGGATCGATATATGATTACTGTACCAAATGGTTCTTGGCGTAGTACGTCTGACTTCACTGAGAATATGTGGGATACCTATCGGGCGACCCTTGGCACACCTGCAGCAACCCCTCCAGCGGTGCCAAAAGTAGCCCCTACAATCTCAGCAGTCAGTTCGGGAACACCGGGGGGAACATCGGCCACCATAACTTGGAATACTGATAAAGCGGCTACCTCGCGAGTCGAATACGGATTGACCTCATCCTATGGTTCAGCCACGACGCTTAACTCAAGTCTGGTGACCACCCATCTGGTTTCCTTGAATAACCTAACGCCAAACACTACTTATCATTATCGGCTCTCTTCCGCTGATGCCTCAGGCAACAACACTCTCTCCGGGGACTATACATTAACGCCGCTGGCGGTTGTCGACACCACTCCTCCCTCCGTTCCTGCGACCCTCTCCGCCTCGGCGGTTTCATCTACTCAAATCAATCTCTCCTGGGCCGCCTCTACTGATAATGTAGGCGTATCTGGATACAGGATATATAGAGGAGGCGTCCAGATTGGCACGACAGCCGGCACGACCTACAATAACACCGGTCTCACTGCTTCAACGTCATATTCCTACGTTGTTGTCGCTTATGACGCCGCGGGGAACAGTTCAGGCCAGTCCGCCAGCGTCAGCGCAACCACCAGGGCCATCACCCCCGCTCCAACCCCTGCTCCAACCGGTTGTCTCGCGACCACAACCGGGCCGTGGAAGCATATCACCTTCTCCAGCCAAACCGGTTCCTTCACGATGCGGTTTGATGCCACTCCCCAGGGATATCCCGTGGATGCGGTCACCGGACTTTCCACGAACCCCGCTGCCGTCTATAACGACCTTGCCGTCATTGTCAGGTTTAATAATACCGGCACGATCGATGTGAGAAACGGTAGTGCCTATCAGGCATTGTCCCAGGTTCCATACAGTGCCAACACCACCTATCACTTTGTCGTAACGGTGAATATTCCTCAACATATCTATAGCGTGACCGTGGCCCCGCAGGGAGGAACGGCAACAACCCTGGCTACAAACTATGCCTTCCGCAGCACCCAGGCCGCCGCCACCACCCTCTCCTACCTCAACACCAGGGATGCGCCCGGCCCCCATAAAGTCTGCAACACGGCTGTTTCGCCTGCATCATCCGCACCAGCCACTCCGGCTGCTCCGGTAGTTCCAGCTGTTCCAGCCTCGAATGATGTATCCTGGTTTGAAGACGCCGTTCCTGCCGGAGCGACTTTGGCTGGTAGCTGGAACTGGGTAAGCGTGAATCCGGTGCCCTTTTCCGGGGTGCTGGCGCATCAGTCCGGTCTTGCGACCGGCTGGCACCAGCATTATTTTTTCAACGTGT
>CAZQZF010000241.1:0-3123 GCA_964597745.1 uncultured Zetaproteobacteria bacterium | reverse complement strand
CTCCACGGGTATCGCCGTCGGCATGGCTACCAATATTCCTCCACATAATCTTGGCGAGGCCATCAATGCCGCCGTCGCCCTGATCCGAACTCCGGGTATCAGCGATGAAGAGCTCATGCGGATTATTCCGGGACCGGACTTTCCGACCGGTGGCTTTATTTATGGCAAAAGCGGCGCCAGGAATGCATTTCTGGGCGGCAGGGGATCGATCACCATGCGCGCCCGTATCATGGTGGAGCGACAGGCCCGGACCGGACGCGAATTCATCGTGGTCACCGAGCTTCCGTATCAGGTCAATAAGGCCAATCTGGTTGAAGCCATTGCCAAACTGGTCAGAGAAAAGAAAATAGAGGGTATTTCCGATCTACGTGATGAATCCGATCGGGACGGCATGCGTATCGTAATTGAGCTGAAGAGAAATGAAATTCCCGAAGTGCTCATTAACAACCTCTACAAGCATACCCAGTTGCAGTGCAATTTTGGCAGTAACATGCTGGCCCTGATCAACGGACAGCCCAAGCGCTGTGGCGTTCGTGAGCTGCTTCTTCATTTTGTGGATCACAGGCGGCAGGTCGTTACCCGCCGCTGCCTGTTCGAACTGGCCAAGGCGGAGGCCAGGGCGCATATCCTTGAGGGCCTTCTCCTTGCGCTGGATCATATCGATGCGGTCATTCAATTGATCAAGGCCAGTCCAACACCGGCTGATGCAAGGGCCGGATTGATGGAACGCTTTGGTTTGAGCGAAAAACAGTCCCAGGCCATTCTGGAGATGCGTTTACAACGACTTACCGGTCTGGAACGGGATAAAATCGAGTCGGAATTCAATGAGATACAATCAACCATCCAGCGCCTTAAGGCCATCCTTTCCGATGATACCCTGTTGATGCAGGTTATTGTTGAGGAACTTGAAAAAATCCGCGATGCCTACGGCGAACCACGGCTTACCCGGATCATTGACGAGAGCGCCGACCTTTCCATTGAGGATCTGATCACGGAAGAGGATATGGTGGTCACCATCTCGCATGAAGGATATATCAAGCGCAATGCCACCTCCCTGTATCGGGCCCAGCATCGCGGCGGCAAGGGCAAGACCGCCATGAAAACGAAAGAGGAGGATTTTGTCGAACATCTGATGGTAGCGTCAACGCATGATTTCCTACTGTTTTTCAGCAATCGGGGCAGAGTATTCCGGAAGAAGGTCTATGAGGTGCCGCAGGCGGGCCGAGCGGCGCGCGGCAAGGCCATGGTCAATCTGCTGCCCATGGAGAAGGGAGAAA
This sequence comes from uncultured Zetaproteobacteria bacterium, assembly GCA_964597745.1. Classification (GTDB taxonomy): domain Bacteria; phylum Pseudomonadota; class Zetaproteobacteria; order Mariprofundales; family Mariprofundaceae; genus CAYLYU01. The sequence goes on along the minus strand of CAZQZF010000241.1, from coordinate 1,846 downwards.
AGATCTCCGCCACGCTGGCCATTCGTGATTTTGGAGAGGATGCCTTTATTGTGATGGCGACAAAGCGTGGTCTGGTGAAGAAGTCCCGGTTGGAACTCTACAAGCATATCCGTTCAAACGGGATAATTGCCATTAATCTGGATGCCGAGGATGATCTGATCAGCGTTGTTCGCAGCAATGGCGAGCAGGACATCCTGCTGGCCTCAAGCGGCGGTAAATCCATTCGATTTTCAGAGAAGGATGCGCGCCCGATAGGCAGGGTTGCCCGCGGCGTCACGGGTATGCGTATGCCCGCGGGCGCTACGGTTATAGCCATGACCCTGGTGGCGGACAGGGCGACGCTGTTGACCGTCTCGGAGAACGGTTTTGGCAAACGCACGGCCGTTGCGGACTATCCCAGACAGAAGCGGGGAGGACAGGGGGTGTTCACCATGAAGGCCAGCGGCAGAAATGGCCTGGTCGTCGCCACTCGTCAGGTCGTGGATGATGATCAGGTCATGCTGGTGACTGACAGCGGCCGTCTGGTACGCATTCGCATGAGCGGCGTATCCGTCATTGGCCGCAACACGCAAGGGGTCAAGCTGATCGGTTGTAATCCAAAGGAACATGTGGTGGAAGCCGTGCGGGTTGTGGATCATACGGCGGATAATGTGGAACAGGCCGATCCTGATGCCGCATCCAAGAATGATACAGTATGATTGATCGCAGGCAACTTCGCACGAAATTTGAACTATTAAGCCGGGCTCTGGCCCGTCGTGATGCGGCCATCGCAAGCGAACATAGCCCGTTACAGATAGCCCTGAACCTTGATATCAGGCAACGCCAGCTCAAGACCGATGTGGAGGGGTTGCTGGCTGAGCGCAACCGCGTTTCAAAGCTCATCGGTCAGAAAAAGGGCCGGGGTGAGGATGCCGGTCCGGAAATAGCTGCCATGTCAGATGCTGCCGGACGGATCAAGTCGCTTACAAATGAATCAAAACAGGCGGAGATTGATTTTGGAAATATCCTGCTTGAGATCCCCAATCCCCCTCATCCATCCGTTCCGGACGGTAATGGTGAAGAGGATAATGTTGAGATCAGACGCTACGGTAGAGGGCGAGCAGGTGATGTGCCGCCGCACTGGGAGATTGGTGAGAGACTCGGGATTCTGGATTTCGAGGCGGGCGCCCGTATCTCCGGCAGCCGTTTTACGGTATTGCGCGGGGTGGGAGCGAGGCTGGAACGCGCCCTGATGCAGTTCATGCTGGATATGCATGTGGACCAACATGGCTATGATGAGGTTTGGGTGCCAGCCATTGTCCACAGTCAGACCATGACAGGCACTGGTCAGTTGCCAAAATTCGCCCGTGACCTGTACAAGCTGGAGGGTGATGACGCCTACCTTATTCCGACCGCTGAGGTGCCGGTCACAAACCTGTATCGGGGGATGATTCTTGATGAGGATCAGCTGCCGATCCGGCACTGCGCCTACACACCCTGTTTCCGGCGTGAGGCAGGTTCGGCCGGACGTGATGTTCGCGGCCTGATTCGCCAGCATCAGTTTGACAAGGTTGAGCTCGTCCATTTCGTGCATCCCGCTGAGGCGCTGGCCCAGCTTGAGGTTCTGACCTCACATGCGGAGGCTGTCCTTAAGAGGCTGGAACTTCCCTATCGGGTGGTAAAACTGTGCGCCGGAGATCTGGGCTTCTCCGCTGAAATGACCTATGACCTGGAGGTGTGGTTCCCGGCCCAGAATATGTATAGGGAAATCTCTTCCTGTTCTTCCTTTGGCCAGTTTCAGGGTAGGCGGGCGGGCATCCGGTTCCGCGGCGGAGGCGGTAAACCGGAACCTGTTGCCACCCTGAAC
>CAZQZF010000240.1:0-3130 GCA_964597745.1 uncultured Zetaproteobacteria bacterium | reverse complement strand
AGAGGAAGCAAGATACAGGGATACATTTTATGTAAAAAAACCAATCTTGTTATCAGCGTAAATCAGCGTCAAATTTTCTTTGTGCCTTTGTGGTGTAATCCTTTTCTGTTTTTTTCTGACAGAGATGCATGACCTGCAATGGTCAGGGCAATGCCTCCGAGGACCATGATCGTGGAAACGATCAAACGCGGGGTAATGTTCTCCATGAGAAAGATTGCACCGCCGCTGACCGCCAGTTCCAGCCCTGTGTATGCCATTGTGCGAGCGGGTTTTACAGTCGATGCCAATCTGTTCATGTCAGAGCCTGCCGGAGCAGATGCAGATATTCCCGGCGTGCAATCTCCCGGGCGCCAAGGCTGGCCAGATGGTCCGTGTATAACTGACAGTCGATGAACAGCCAGCCCTGCCGCCTGGCTATTTCCACCAGCCGGGCCAAGGCGATCTTGGATGCATCCCTGCAACGGGAAAACATGGACTCGGCAAAAAACCCCCGGCCAATTCGCAAACCATACAATCCGCCGACAAGCTCGTCCCCATTCCATACCTCAATGGAATGGGCATGACCAAGCTCATGCAGGAGACCATAGGCATTAATCATTTCCGGATGGATCCAGGTTCCTTGCTCCCGTTTTCTCGGCCCGGCGCAACCCTGCATCACCCTCCTGAAGGCCTGATCTTCACTGCAATGCATCCGGCCCTGCCTGATACGGCGTTGTAGTCTACGGGAGGCATGGAATTTATCAGGGAACAGCACCATTCTTGGATCGGGCGACCACCACAGGATTGGCCCTCCCGGCCGGTCATACCAGGGAAAGATCCCCTGACGATAGGCCGTCAGCAGGGTTTCGGGCGACAAATCTCCACCCGCGGCCAGCAGACCATCGGGAGTCGCCTGGCCGGGATCAGGAAAGATGATTGCCATAGCCGAATGGTAACATACTTGCATTCAGACCCCGGTAAGATAAAGATCCCGACCTCCGGAATCTCAATCGAAGGAAAAGCATGATCAACATTAAAACACCTGAAGAAATCGAACAGATGCGCCCGGCCTGTCGTCTGGCAGCCGATACGCTGGTGATGATTGAGCCCTACATCAAGCCGGGCATCTCCACCGATGAGATCAACGATCTGGTCCACGAGTTTACTATCAAGGCGGGCGCTATTCCTGCTCCGCTTAATTATCACGGCTTTCCAAAATCAGTCTGTACGTCGGTCAATCATGTCGTCTGTCACGGCATTCCCGGTGACAAAAGGCTAAAGAACGGGGATATCATCAATGTGGATGTCACCAGCATCATTAATGGCTGGCATGGCGATACCAGCAAGACATTCTATGTCGGCAAGCCGGGCATCAAGGCAAGAAAAGTCACCGAGGTCTCCCGCCAAGCACTCCGGACAGGTATCGAGCAAGTGCGGCCCGAAACTACGCTGGGCGATATCGGACACGCCATCCAGACTTATGTGGAATCAGAAAAATGCTCCGTGGTACGTGATTACTGCGGCCACGGTATTGGTCGAAATTTTCATGAAGAACCGCAGGTATTACATTTCGGCCGGCCAGGAACCGGATTAAAGATCAAGGAAGGCATGGTGTTCACGATTGAACCGATGGTGAACCTGGGCAAGCATCAAGTGAAGGTGCTTGGCGATGGCTGGACCGTGGTCACCAGGGATAAATCACTTTCCGCCCAATTTGAACACACCCTTGCAGTTACACATGATGGGGCTGAAATCCTTACGGTTCCAACTTCAAGAGGGGAAAAACGAGGACTATGAATGTATAAAGATTGGACAGGCCTGCATAAGACGGCCAATGATGAATCGCGGATGGAGTGACGTTATCTTGCGGGTTAGCGGGTCAACATCGTACTGAGCATGACTTGCTGATGGGCAAGCATGCGCGAATGAAGTAAATCCAGAAGAATCTCACATTGCCTGGAAGCGCGCTTCAGTATGGCAATTCGTTCATTCAGCAGCACCCTGGTGAGCTCGAATGGCTTATGCAACCGTGGCCATATTGGCTGCATACCTGGCATGGGATGGGTGTTTAATTCGCTGATAATACTGTCAAACAGGGCGCCTAAATTTTGCGCATCGCTGTTTTACCTGGTACGCAACATCGAAATTTCGGACGCGCGTAACAGTGCCTCGCCGTTTTCCATGACCAGCCTGTCCCACTCGGAATCCCTTATTTCCTCCATCCGGGCCTTGCGCATAAGATTCATGGCGTCGCCATAAAGCTCCATCTCGTCATCGGTGGACCATATCTGGTCATGCAAGCGCATACATGCAGCGATCAGCGCCATGATATTACGCAAGGAATACAGAACATGACGAACTTTATTGCGAGAAAGTTCTGATGTTGTTTTGGCCGGCGTAATAACAAAATGTGATATTTCCTGCCGACTGATCAACGTATCGCCGGCAAGACAAATCTCACCGTCATAGAGTTTCCCGGCAAAAATACCGCCACCGATCATATCACCATAGTTCGCCTGCTTGAGTGGTGTATCTTCAAAGGACACTTCATACTGGAAATCGGATGTGAGCAAATCACTGTCCTCTGGCGGCAGTGGTAGCGGAGCAACAGATGAAACAGGATCCGGTTGCTGCCATATACCGAGAAAATAGAAGTAATTGGATGCGAGTGAATCATCTTGAAGGGAGATGACAATCGTATAAATATCGCCCGCCCTTTCCGCATCGAAGGCCACAATATCCCGCTTTTTCAGCGAAATATCGGAGGCCTGCATCCCGAATAGTGAAAGCATGGTCAAACAATGGCCAATAAATGCATCCCGGCTGCACTTCTCCTTGGCATAGCCCCATACCCTGCCGTGCAAGGGTAATTTGTTGGGTTCCAGCATACGATCTTTTAGGGAAAGCGAATGTAATAAAATGGACTTCTTCATGCCACGCCTCCGAATTCTCTTTTCCGGCCCGTTCCAGGTTTGTTCCATGTGTGAATGGCGCAGTCAGGAAAGCACTCCGCGAAGGCAGCATCTTGAAATACGCAGAGCTGTCTTGCCGGTATCAGCACACCTAATCTGCAATCATATAACACAACTTGGCATGTGTCTGAACTCAGACATTACGTTCCCGTACGTGAAAGCATGGACTAAAACAGTCG
>CAZQZF010000239.1:0-3163 GCA_964597745.1 uncultured Zetaproteobacteria bacterium | reverse complement strand
GAATGGGTGGCCGGTTTACGTCGGAATCACCGGCCGGTTGGAATCGGAATACTCAAGTCGGTAACGGATGAAAATTCTTGTTTGGCTTTTAATAACAAGGGATTGAGAGATCATTAGCAAGAGCTATACCGGACACTAGTGATAGTTCATCATGTTTTCTCGGCCATCCGACAGGATAGCTCCGAGGAGATTGTACCAGTGTTTGATAGCGGGCACCCCATTCGTTCGACAGACGATATGCGTCCCTGGTACACAGGGAAGCCCTGCGCTCATACGAAAAAGTCTCACATCAGCCATTGTGTCTTTGACAGTTCTTGGGAGGCCAGCGAAGCGTTCACACTGGATAAGAATAACCATGTGAGTGCCTGGGTAAAAAATGATCACCTTGGATTTGAGGTGCTCTACATATATCAGGGGGTGGTGCGGAAATACCGTCCTGACTTTCTCATTAGACTTGCTAACGGCAAGTTGCTTGTGTTGGAAGTGAAAGGAAGAGATAGCGAAGATAATAGGGCGAAACGTAAAGCGCTAGATGAATGGGTTAAAGCGGTGAATAGCCATAGCGGATTTGGCTTGTGGTGCTGGGATGTGTCGTTTAATCCATCCGATATTGTTGACATTCTCAATAAGCATGGAATTTCCTCGAAACAGGCACAGTAGTCCAGTTTTCTACGCGTTGACGGTAGCCAAAAGTTAGACGATTTGATGGATTGGCATCACCTGTGCGCCGTCGTGAGGTCCATCCAAAAAATCGGCTCAGTGTTGTATCATTTTGATACGCTCGGGCAGGTGTTCTGCATTATATGCGTTGAAGATCACGCTGCTTTTTCCACTGCCAGCCGCAGCCCCAGCGCGTGCAGCACCTTGTTCAGAGTGTCTACCCTTGGATTGCGCTCGCCTGAAAGCACCTTGTACAGTGATTGCCGATTGACCCCGGCCTTACGGGATACCTGACTCATACCCTGCAAACGAACCACATCCTGCAAGGCCATCAGGAATATACGCGGGTCTTCATCTTCCATGGATTCATTCAGATAAGCGGTCATATCCTCCGGCGTGCGCAGGATATCCGTCAGGGTTTTTTCATAAGGTCGGCTTGCTTTCATGTCGCCTCCTGTAGTCTTGCCAGTATTCCTTGGCACGATCAATGTCGCGCCGTTGCGTGGATTTATCGCCTCCTGCCAGTATCAGCACCACCCGCTTGCCTATGCGCCCGAAATAAACCCGCACGCCTTTCCCGGAATGGATGCGCAACTCCATCACGCCATCGCCTACGGGTTTCGCATCGCCGAAGTTACCCAGCCGCAAGCGGTTGATTCTGGCAGCTACACGGGCGCGCATACGGGCATCCGACAGGGATTGCACCCAGGCGGTAAACGGATAGCGGCCATCCTCTGCCGCATATTCCCTTACCTTCCAAGTGTAGCTTATCGGCGACATAGTGCAACTAAGCTTTGTGCTTGATCGGTATTATGTCCGCACCATCGCGCAGACCATCCAGATAGTCCGCCCAGTGTTGCATCATTTTGATACGCTCCGGCAGGTACTGGGCGTGATTATAGGCTCTCTTTACATCATTGCCTTCCTGATGGGCCAACTGGCGCTCAATCACGTCAGACGGCCATCCCTGTTCATGGAGCAGAGTGGAAGCCATGCCACGGAAGCCGTGGGCGCATATCTCCGATTTCTCGTAGCCCAGCCTGCGCAGCGTCGCATTTACGGTATTGTTCGACATCGGCCGGGCGGCTGTCCGTATGGAGGGAAACACATAGCGTCCGCTGCCAGTCAGCTTTTTCAAGTCAGCCAGAATGGCCACGGCCTGCTTGCATAGAGGCACAATATGGATGCAGCGCATCTTCATCTTTTCGGCAGGGATGCGCCATTCAGCCTTTTCAAGGTCAATCTCTGACCACTCGGCTTGCCGTAGTTCACCCGGCCTCACAAACAGATACGGCGTCAACAGCAGGGCCGCACGTACAACAAAGGTGCCTTCAAAGCCCTGGATAGCGCGTAGAAGTTCACCAATGCGTTTCGCGTCTGTAATCGTCGCCCGGTGCTTCACCACCTTGGGGGTTAGTGCGCCGCGCAAGTCTCTGGATGGGTCGCTGCTGATCCGCGCCGTTGCCACGCCATACCTGAACACCTGACCGATGATTGAGCGTAGTTTATGCGCTGTGGTGATAGTTCCCCGGCTTTCGGCCTTGCGTAACACTGCCAGCACGTCCACTGCCTTGATCTCGTCAATCGGCAGGGAACCGATCCATGGGCAAATATCATTGTTCAGCCAGTTCTGAATCCGTGTAGCGTAATCCGGAACCCACTTCACCTTGTTTCTCTGTACCCACTCCCTGGCTACGCCCTCAAAGGTTATTGCCCTTTGCCGTGTCCGCTTCTCCCGGCGCTCCTGCTGCTTGGCCTGGCTTGGATCAATATTCTTCTCCAGAAGTCTCTTGGCCGATTCACGCTTGGCCCTGGCCTGTTTCAGGCTGACCTTTGACCCTGTATTGCCATAGACCCCGATAGCCATGGTCCTGCGTTTACCGGCAAAGCGATAATCCAGCCGCCAGTACTTTCCGGACTTGTTTACCAGCAGATATAACCCGCCACCATCGGCCAATTTGATCTGCTTCTTACCATCGGAAAGCTTTGCCGCCTTTACCTTCGCATCAGATAACGCCATATCCAGACCTCCGCTTTGTGACGGTACTTTTTTATACGCATACCGGCACATTGTAAAAATACCGTCATAAATCCCGTCAATTTGTCGGTACTTCTTCGGACAGTATAGAACTAAATAAAACAACAGGGCAAGAAAAAAGCCTGCAAACACTAGGCTTACAGGCTCTTATGGGACGCTATTGGATTCCTGACTGGTACTCCCAAGGGGAATCGAACCCCTGTTTCCGCCGTGAGAGGGCGGCGTCCTGGACCGCTAGACGATGGGAGCATCCGGGGAGCGGGTTTGTACTGAAATAACCCGCGTGAGTCAATGAAAATAACAGCAAGAGCGGGAATACCGGTGATTCTTCAGGGTGTACCTTAATCAGGGATTTGCAGTAGGCTTAGCCCATGACCGATTCCATTGCCCTGCGCCATGCGATTGAACTGATCAAAAGACCGAGCATTACGCCGAAGGATGGCGATTGTCAGGACTATATTGAAG
>CAZQZF010000238.1:0-3166 GCA_964597745.1 uncultured Zetaproteobacteria bacterium | reverse complement strand
CAGAGCCTTCCCCAAATGTCAAGATTTAGCCAACAGGAATGAGTCATTTTCACCCATTATTAGATGAATAGGGTCAGGCCTATACTTGATACTTTTGGAAAAGACTGTTTACGGTTATTCCATCATTGTGAAGGAAGATTGCTACGGCTACCGGGTAAACTCTCCATGACGGACGAAGCAATCTTGTTCCGGGCTCGTTTCCTCACCGGATCGCCGTGACCTTGAAAATATCGATACGGAATCATATTCGTTCTTCTGTTCAGGGTTCACGACTGGTATAAATCGGAAATGACGGAACATGATTCCATGATGTTGAACAGATCTGAATACAGATGGATTCTGGTTGCAGCTTTAATCTGCATCGTTGTAGTTGTTGCCGCCCTGATATGGCCTCAGTCCGATCAGGAATCAGTGACTCCTCCAGCCGAAGCACGGCAAGTATTCCGGATACCTCCGAAACCGGCGCATGTAAAACCCCAAGCATCCACGAAAAAGGTCAGAGAACAGACTGCCCCCAAAGGAAAGTCAACTATTCCTTCTGCTGTAGCCCGCAAGCCAGATAAAAAACCCCGCCGGAAGCAGCGGGATATTACAGGGTCAGTGGTTCACTCACATCGCGGCAAGCGGCGGGGAATTAAATCCACGGCGATTCAAGAAGCCAGGTCGACTCCCGGTCATGGATATTTTATTCAGGTAGGCGCGTTTCATTACCTTGCCAGGGCGAAGATGTTGCGGGCGAAATTGCTGAAGTCAGGCTGGGTGATAAGCATCGTCAAGAAAGACAAGGACCTGCATGCGGTCTGGGTTGGTCCATGGTCATCACGCCCTGAGGCGGACAGGGCCAAAGCGCGCCTGATCAGCACGCTTAAGATACATGGTTTCATTATCAGAAAGTGAACATCAATCGAGATGGAATGGTCGCGGCCGGCCATCAGGTCACTGCCGAGGCCGGAGCGGAAGTCATGCGTGCCGGTGGCAATGCCATCGATGGGGCAATTGCAGCAGTCTGTACGGCCTTTACCGCTGAACCGGCATTAACCGGCATGGGAGGCGGCGGCTTCCTGCTGTTGCGAGAAGCCGGTGGGCGGGCATTGCTTTATGACGGTTTTGCGCGCATGCCAAAACAGCAAATTGGACAACTGGAATGTCCTGATTTCCGCGCCATCCCGATAGATTTCGGGGATACCGTGCAAACCTTCCATATCGGGCAGGCCTCAGTGGCAACACCAATGCTGATGGCCATGCTGTTTCAGGCCCACCGGGAGCATGGCCGCATACCCATCCTTGAGGTGCTGCAACCGGCCATTGCCGCGGCAAAAAATGGCGTTCTTCTCAATCCTTTGCAGGCATCATTCCTGAAACTCCTTACTCCCATCCTTACCGATACCCCGGCCTGCCGCGAACTTTGTACTCGGAATGAGGAAATCTTGAAGGAGGGAGAATATTTTCAAAACCGGAATCTGGCCAACATCTTTGAAATCCTGGCCCGTGACGGGATCGAAGAGATGTATTGCGGGGATATCGCCAGGGCCATTGAGGGCGCCTGTAGCCCTTCCGGGCTGTTGACCGTGGAGGATCTGGCCACACAACGGGTGCATGTCCGCCCTCCCTGGCAATTGAAGGTTGCCAATGGCTACCTGCTAACCAACCCGCCACCATCATCGGGAGGTTGCCTGATCGCCTTCAGCCTCCACATTCTGGAAGAGTTGCACAGGCGTTTGCCGGATCTTGACGCGCCAACCGCGCTGGCCGAAAGCCTCAGAGCAGCAAGCTATGCCCGTGGCAAAGGGTTTGATCATCGAGTACGCCGGCCCGGTATGGAGGAAAATTTTCTATCCCCGGAACGCTGGCGCCAGAACCTTAATCTGGTTTTGCAACGTATCCGGCATGGCGGATCAGGGCCGGGTTGCGAGCCGGAAAATCGGCATGGCAGCACCACGCATATCAGCGCCATGGACCGCGATGGCCTGGCGGTATCAGTAACGACAAGCAATGGCGAAGGCTCGGGTATCGTGGTTCCGGAAACTGGCATCCACCTGAATAACATGCTTGGTGAAGAGGATATCAATCCCTTCGGTTTTCACCGGCTCCCCGCTGGCGAAACACTGTCCTCGATGATGGCCCCAAGCATCTTTGTCCGCCAAGGCAGGGCGGCCATGATCCTTGGCAGCGGTGGTTCCAACCGGTTGCGAGGTGCGATCCTGCAGGTCTTTTGCCGGCATGTTCTGGCCGGAGAGGCAATCGAGACTGCCGTCAATGCACCGCGTATCCATAATGAAGGAAATATCCTGGATTGCGAACCCGGGGCTCTAACCGATGCCCAACGTGCCTGTTTACAGGATATCGGCTGGAAAATCCGCGACTGGTCCCGGCAGTCAGTCTATTTTGGAGGCGTACACGCCATCACCGCGGATGTCGCCGGCAACCTGCATGGGGCGGGCGATCCCCGCCGCGGCGGATTTGTGGAATGGGCTTAGCGGCAGTCGGCCTGGGCGGCAATCTGGGTGACATACGTTCTGCCTTTGCCAATGCCAGGCGTGATCTGGCCGCATTGCCAGGAACCAGGCTAATTATAAGTTCAAGCATCTATCAAGCCAAAGCGGTTGGACCACCACAGCCCGATTACCTCAATGCCGCCCTGCTGCTTCAATCCGATTCCGGACCGATGGAACTGCTGCGGCGCATGCGAAAAATTGAAGACAGGTATGGCAGAGTCCGGTCCGAACACTGGGGCGCCCGCACGCTGGATCTGGATCTAATCGTCTTTGATGCGATTCTTATGGATTCCGGCCAACTTATCCTTCCCCATCCCCGCATGCATGAGCGCATGTTCGTCCTGCAGCCGATGTGCGAAATCTGGCCTGACTGGCAGCACCCCCGATTGAGGAAATCCGCTAAAATGATGTTGCATGAGCTTATAGAAAGCGGTGAAACACCGTTAGCAAAGGCCATTCCCTGGTGAGTCTGAAATCGGTAGAATATCCGGTACTTATTACTCGGGTTCAAGGTTCCGGAGTTCACGGTTATATCTTCTCTGGTCTTTTGCTTTACCTGGCGTTTGGCCCGGTCTTCCGCTAACTTCTGTTTGAACCTAGAAAAAGCAGTTGGGCGCACGCACATAGCGCAAGTTCTTGATTCGCTTGGCTATATGAAAAAAGTGCTCATC
>CAZQZF010000237.1:0-3195 GCA_964597745.1 uncultured Zetaproteobacteria bacterium | reverse complement strand
AGCGAATCAAGAGCTTGCGCTATGGATGTGCGGCCAACTGCTTTTTCTAGGATTAATCGAATCATACGGGGAAGCCTGTTAATGCGGAACGGATTCCGCCAGCCGGCGGTATTGCAGGGAGTAGAACATCTCCAGATAGCGTTGCGTCTCCGTCCGCTCCAGATTGGTGACAAACTTCCAGAAACCATAGATACGGGAAAGCGTCATCATGCGCTCGGCATACAAAGCCCATGTATAGCGGCTTTTCACACGATCAAGCGCACCTTGGGAGATTCGTAGCCAGTAATCCGGATCCTTTCGGCACCGGGCGAGGAATTCCGCCATGATCCCGGCGGATCTCTCACCGTGGTTGGGATCGATATGGAAACCGGAGATCCCGTCTTCGATGATTTCGACGGGTCCGCCGTAGCAGGTGGCAAAGGTGGGCAGGCCCGAACTCATGGCCTCGATGACGGTCAGGCCAAAGGCCTCGAACAGGGCCGGTTGCACAAACGCCCCTCTCTGGTCCGCCACAAAGCGGTAGAGCTCGCCGGCAAAGGACTTGTCCAGGTACATGCCCAACCAGCGCACCTCTCCGTCCAAACCGTATTCATCCATCAGCTCATGCATGCGCTGAATCTCGGCCTGTTCCTCACTGTCCGATGAATGCTCCGGATCGACATGACCGGCGATGATCAGGAGGTTTGCCTCACTGCGCAGTGACGGAGATTGGCCATACCATTCGACGAGACCGGTCATATTCTTGATGCGGTCCAGTCGAGCCATGCTGAATAGCAGCGGCTTCTCCCGATCCTGCAGTGACCCGCGGATACCCGGTCTGGCCTCGCCAAAGACAAGCGCCTGCAATTCGTCATGTAGTCCAGTCAGGCGTCTTTGATCTTCATGATACGGGAAGTAGATCTTGGGGTCGGCCCCTGGTGAGACGATGTTGAATTTGGGGTCGAAGACATCAATGCCATTGACGACGCGGTACAGCCCCGGCATGGAAAACGACTGGTAGCTCTCATACTGCCCCACGCTCTCCCGGGTGCCGGCGATCTCCTGATAGGTGCTGGTAATAATAAAGTCCGCCGAATTCATGGCGATCAGGTCGGCCGTGAACTGACAACTGAAATGATATTCGGGCTCCATATCCCGCCAGTAGAGATCGGATAAAAGATACTTGGACTTTTCCAGGGCATGGGCGATATTGCACTGGGTGACCTGAAGTCTCTGGGAGAGCAGCGAGGCCACCAGATTTCCATCAGAATAATTACCGATAATCAGATCCGGTCTTCCGCTCAGCTCGGCTAAAAGTTCCTTCTCCATCTCAATGGAAAAACGCTCAAGATAGGGCCACACCTGAAAGCGTGAGATCCAGTGGGAAACAATATTACCGTCCTCATTGCGGAAGGGGATGCGCAGGATACGGGCGCACTTGGTTCCCCGGATCGCTTCCAGCCGCTGGTCGCAGGTGGTTCCGTCCGCTTCCGGAACGAGCCGGGTGACGACCACGATCTGCGGTTCAATATCCAGCCCCTGTTCATACAGGCGCTGTCGCATCTCATCCTCCAGGGCATGCACCTGGTCAAGGATGTAGACGACCTGGCCGCCGGTATCCGGACGGCCTAGGACATTGGCCTGGGCGAAGTAACCATGCGGAGAGATGATGGCCAGGTTAAAAATCATCGGGATACGGCTCAGGAAGGACTCAAGGATTCCCGGTTCCGGCGCTTCCAGAATCTCCGAGAGCAGGCTCATGCTCTCACGCATCCGTGCTACGGTTCTGCCCCAGCCCGGTTCAAAACCCGTCATTTGCAATTTGCCGCCAACATCTGCCCATTCAGACCCCGGATCCTGATGTCCAAGCAATTCATCGGCGAGACGCAGCGCCTTTCTCAGCCCGGCCACATCTTTGATACGGCTGTTGAGCATCAACTGGGTTCCATGGCATTGATGCACGCTCAGAAAATGCAGCAGGCGTTTGTCTCCCTTGCCAAGTTCCTGAAAGAGCTGGCTGGATAGCCTTCTATTCAGAAACTTGACGCCGCCGCCGATGGAACGCGCCTCCTGCAATTTTGGGAACCCGCGTTCAAAGGGTTCTAGATCGATTTCCAGAGTCCAGGCATCATCCTCGTCATGATTACCCTTGAGATGTTCCTTGAAGGCCAGGAACTCAGAGACCGAAATCTCTTTTAGTTCAAGGCTTTCCACATGAATGTGCAGGTATTTCCATCTGCCCATGTAGGATCGTACCGCCAGGTAAATCCATGGCGCCTCCAGGGCCGCCTCCTGAGAAGCATGGATCACCCTGGCCAGCGGCGTGTCCATCTCCTCATTGCCGAAAATCTCCCGATATTGGTCGCAAAGATCGGAACGCAGGAGAAATGGCTTGCCAAGTCCCAGGTAATGCATGAACAGCATGAACGCCCGATCACAGTCATGTTCAAGATAAGCACGCAATTCATCAATCATACGTCCTCCATTGCTGCCGATACTGCCGGTAAACATCTGGCCCGGCACTGGTAGCGCCACGCAAGCGGCAAATCTGACGGGCGAATTCGCCGGCGCGATGAAGCGCCAGATTCCAGGGCCACTTATGAATGATGGCGAGAATCATCACGGCGCTGAAGGCATCGCCGGCGCCTACGGAATCAACAAGGTCATTCACCTTGACCGGAAAGGATGAGACAAGCCGCTCGTTTTCAACGATCAGAAATGCGCCCTGCGCCCCCCGGGTGATCAGCAGAGCCTCCAGATGATATTTAACAAACAGTTGTCGGGCCATCTCCTCCAAACCGTCATCGACTGTCCCCTCTCCGGATGAAATCCGTACAAGTTCCTCCTCGTTCATTTTGACCCAGCAAGCCGCTTCAAGCTGCTTCTTTACCCGTTTCATCTCCCACCAGGGCGGCCGCAGATTGACGTCAAAAAAGACAGGCAAAGACATCTCATTCAATTTCTTCAAGGTCTTTCCGGCCGTGGATGAACGGGTGATGAGGCTGCCATGGTAGAGCATGGAATATTGGCGGTCCGCCAATGGATGCAGCGCTCGGGTTGCATCAATATGATCATAGGCCTGATCGGGCAGAATATTGAAACCCGGTTGACCGCCGTTGAAGGTTACCGCGACCCTGCCCGTGGGATATCGGCCGTCCTGTTGGATGCCGGCGATGTCCATGCCCCATTCCTGCATGCGTTCAAGCACTTTTACCC
>CAZQZF010000236.1:0-3223 GCA_964597745.1 uncultured Zetaproteobacteria bacterium | reverse complement strand
TTCCACTCGTTGGTTCGGAAATTCGGCTCAGCACCTTCAGTAGAGTGGACTTACCAGCGCCGTTGCGGCCGATAATCCCAACCCGGTCGCCCTGCTCAATTTCCAGGTTGATATCCTTCAGCGCCCAGAATTCCTCGACATTGATCTCCTCACGGTTGGGCAAAAGCGGATGACGCAGCCGCTGGCCGACCCCGCGCATCTTGTGCATCATCACATCGCGCAGAGCCGTGTAACGCTCCTGTTTCTGATGCCCGATCACATATTTCTTGGACAGGCCTTCGATTTTGATGGCGGTAGTCATAGAGGAAAGTTCCAAGTGGAAAATCTTGAACCAGAATCGGCAAATTGAACCGCGAATGGACGCGAATGAACTCGAATAAAATAGAAATTACTCATTTGTATTCATTTCTAGCATAACAAGCCGTCGAACTCTTTCCGCTATTTCTAGAGCTTCTTGGGCTGTATGAATGTCAGGCCAAAATTCAAAATCATAACGAACTGAAACGGCATAATCTGATAATTCTTCCAGCGCCAAATCACTAAAGTCAGGATGTGAGATAAAATCTACGCAAAGTAGTTGAATTTCTTCAAGGTCATGTGTTCGGGGGATCTCTTTTCCTGCAAAGGCCAGAACAGCTTTTAAATATTTTTCCACAGCCTGCTGTGCGTGAAAGCAAGCTGTATCATAGGGGCCGTCACTCTCCGCTATGCGCTTTGCAGTGACTAGATCGCTATCCCCCTTTAGTAACCAGCCCTTAACCAGATCCGCCTCATACTTCATAAAGCACGCGCCCCTCACGCAGAATAGTTGTTATAAACGCATTTGGAACAGACTTCCATTCTTCTATTTCCTCCGGTGACCAGACAACAATATCCTTGTTCAGAAACAATCCCGCAATAGCCTTACGATAACGGGCGGCTCTTTTGTACCGAGGGAGATTCGTGGATTCAACCACGAGTAAATCAATATCACTGTCAGAATCGTTGTCCCCACGCGCCCTTGACCCGAAAAGAACAATCTTTTCAGGGGAGCCAACCTGACACATTTTTTTAACCATCTCTGATAATGATTGTTCAATCTCCGCTTTGTGCATATTCACCTCCTATCCATCAATCGTGCAATCGCCTCGCCAATGACTATAAACTCTCGAATCTTTCCACTTTCCGCTTACTTACCATGACACCTTTTACTTACAACTTTCACTTGTTACGTTCTACTTGCCACTTGGCACTTCTTTCCACCTGTCCCTTTCCCCTTTTCACTTGCCCCTCTCATATCACATCCGCGAAGGTCTTTTCCGTCTTGCGGAAGTAATAGATGCCGCCCGCAAGCAATACAGAAACAACGATGAGCGACAGCGCAAGCCCCGGCCAGTAGAGCTGATAATCGCCACCGATAATGGCCCATCTGAAGCCGTCAATCACGCCTACCATGGGATTCAGCGAGTAGAGAAGCCGCCACTGCTCCGGTACGATAGAACTGCTGAATCCCACCGGTGAGATATACAGCCCCATTTGCACGACAAAGGGGATGACATACCGGAAATCCCTGTAGCGAACATTCAGCGAGGCAATCCACAGCCCTGCCCCCAACGACGCAACAAAGGCAACCAGGATAAACAACGGCAGCATCAAAATACGCATATCGGGCATGAAGCCATACCACGCCATCAACGCAGCCAGGATGGCAAAAGAAATGAGAAAGTCGGCAAAACTCACGATCACGGCGCTGGCCGGAATTACGAGGCGGGGGAAATAGACCTTGGAAATCATGTTCGCATTACCAATCAGGCTGTTGCCTGCCTCTGCAAACGCGGTGGCAAAGAATTGCCAGGGTAGCATGGCAGAAAACACCATAATCGGGTATGGCGCGCCTGCATCCGAAGGAAGTTTAGCCAGCTTGCCAAACACAACGGTAAACACAACCATGGTCAGCACCGGCCTGATCAATGCCCAGGCAACACCAATGACCGTCTGTTTGTAGCGCACCAGAATATCCCGCCAGGCGAGAAAGTAGAACAGCTCACGATAACGCCAGATATCTCTCCAGTAGTGACGCTCGGTGCGCCCTGCCTCAATCGTTATCTGAGCCATTTTTTTTCTGAACCGCGAATATACGCGAATATACGCGAATAAGAATTAATCTATATCCAAGAACATTCAACACTTCAACTTTCCTCTATTTAATAAGAATCCGCGTCTATTGGCGTTCATTCGCGGTTCCCTGTTCTTTTAACCACTAATACACACGAATAAACGCTAATAGAAATCATTGCTTCTTTGACGGGACCACGGCAGCCCATTTGATTAAATGCCTGGCAAACTGGCGGAAATCTTCCAAACGTTCATCCAGGATGGAACGAAGGATTGCCATACTCAGCTTCATGTAATCATGTACGGCGACATTGCGGAACCCAACCATCGCTTGCATGCGCCGGCAAAGCGCATCATCCAACAACTCCTCCTCGTGCAACATCTCAAAGGCCTCACGGCTTTGCTGCGGTACGCCAAGTGAACGACTACGCACCACATGCATGGCGGCGTCAATGGATGCCTCGCAGGCACGCTGAAGATTGAGCACAATGGCATCCTGGCGTGTGAGATTGGTTTCAAGCTCCTGCTTGTGCCCGTCATATTCCTCGGCAATTCGCGCCAGGCAGCGCTCAATGATGGCAGCCTTGTTCAGCAGCACGTCATCCATAAACAGCGCCCCGCCGTTCAACATCCTCCAGAATACCGGCTCTTTCCTCATTCAGGCGGGCAAAGTCCGAGAAAACAAAATCCTCAAAGACATCGCATGCCGCCTGATCGCGGCAATAAAGCCGTTTTCCAGCCTCGATAATCTGCATGCGCATCACCGTGGATGCCGTGCGCAAATCAATAATATCTATCTCCACATTCACCATGGCGGCAATATCTTGAGCCAGCTTCCACAGCTGTTTCGGGTCAATGGGCGAATCCGCCAGAACAGCCATGTCAATATCGCTTTCAGGATGCATCTGACCGGACGCAGCGGAACCGAAGAGGTATACAGCCATCACATCCGGAAGCGATGCACGTATCTTCTGCATCACTTCGAATGAAATCCGGTCCGCGTCAGCCGGAAAATCCTGCTGCCGATCCATGTGCGCAACCTCCTGTTTCAGCGCCTCGTATTCCGCCTCCACTCGCTTAAAGAAGCGCACGGTTACCCGCGCCTTCTCCTCGATGCCCTGCGACGTTA
>CAZQZF010000235.1:0-3227 GCA_964597745.1 uncultured Zetaproteobacteria bacterium | reverse complement strand
CCTTTTGCCTAAACCAATTTAAACATATGCCTAAAAAAGATCGGACCGTTTGCCAATGGTTCTGGCTGTATGTGGAAACTAAACTTATAAATGCAGGAGACCACCAAGTGATATTCGCCGGGAGATGATGATGGAAAGTGCCGGGGGCACGATATTTATCGTTGATGATAATGCCAAAGAAGCATGCAAGCTTCAGACCTGTATCAACAGTTGGGGCCTGACAGCCAGGATAACCAATAATCTCACAACAGTTATTGGATTCATGGAAAAACACCGGTGTACGGTGACAATCCTAATCCCTTATCGTTGGCGAAAGGTCTCTAATCATCCCCTGCAAGCCCGTATCCATGAGCGCTTTTTAGAAGATCAGGTCGTTGAATTTGGCCCGGATTTATGGGCCTCCGGATGCCCAAGGAAATTGCAAGCAAGGTTTCCGGAAGCCATTGAATGGGCGGTGCAACATGGCTAGCCGGGACACTGGCAATAATTGTCTTTTTGTGACTTCGAAAATGAATGTGGATCATCAGGTCACGGATATTCTCGTCAGGCATGGAAACAGCATTCAAATGGCTTACGACGATGCCGAAGCCCTTACTTGGCTCCACTACCACAAGGTGGATGTACTCATTGTTGATCTTGAGGATATAAGCATGGCAAGAATGGCCCTGCTGGTTTACAGCAGGCAATCGCACCCGGGCATCAAGATTTACGCTGTTTACCGCCAGAGAGCGGGAAAACTTATCGAGATGCCTTACTTACTCGGTTTGAACGGGTGTTTTCTTTTCGGAGCGGATGGGAACACGTTTGATCCCGGTTGCGGCATGGCGCCCCTGCTATCACACAAGAGAAGCTTCCACGAGGCCGGACGGTGAACAAGACAAGTTCAACATTACATATGATTTTCTCACGACATAAAAAACCTGTGAACCAAACCGGAAATATTGATGTAGCTAATTCGATCAAGAAAAGTCCTTTTGATTTACTAACGCGTAGCGAATATGAAGTCCTTCTTCTGTTGCTCAATGGCCGTTCAATAGATGGAATTTCGAGCACACTTCACATAAGTAATAAAACGGTTGCCTATTATCATACAAGAATGCTTCACAAACTCGGAATTTACAGCGATATAGATCTGACTAAATTATCAATCCAGCACGGTATTATGAATCCTTAAGTTCGCTATTACCCAATTGTATGAAGAACATGGTTTCAACATTCAAGATGTAAACATCCGCCTTTCTCTTCCCCGCTCAACAGAAAAAGCCGATCGTGTGGCTGTCCCATCACCCTGATTAAGGAACCTGATGTTTTACACATCTTTTGTCCCGTTCCCCCTTTAGTATTTCCCTGCGCCTTTGAATATCCGCGCATCCCTGAATCATTGGGGCTTTTAATTGAGGGGATATTACCACTTATCAACTGTTGCCCATGGTAAATCTAATTTCTATGGCACGAACGTGAAAGACGCGACCGCCATCGTGCCGATCACATTAAACGTTCCCGGCTGCGCCAGTACGGCGAACCAGGAGTATGTACCGGCCGGCTCCAGACCGGTAAACATATAGCTGAAGATCGAACCATTGAAATTTGGGACCGGGATGTTGGGGAGTACAGGCGTGATGACCGTGGTGAAACTGCCATCCGGCTGCATCACCAGCAGCGCGCCATTCGGCAATTGCAGAGCCAGATAGATATCCGCATTGACCGGCGGACTGCCGGCCACGGTCGCGGCTGACAATGTCATCGTTTTGTTCGCCGCGCTGTTGAATGTGGCGCCATTCAGGCCCAGTAATATCCTTGGAACCGCTAACCCGGTGAAGGCTGCCTGCACAACCGCTTCAGCCGGTTTGGCGCGAATGCTGAATTCCCGCAAAGGCGCATACGTTGCATCCCAATCCTGGTCACTGCCCATCATCATCCCCCAAAAGAACATCCCGTCAAGCACGCCGGGATGCCGGACCATGGTGTTAAACAAGGCCTGATGGATGTTCGCCTGCTGCTCCAGGCCATCATCCATGCCATTGCCGTTCGTATCTGAAAACTCACGCGGCGCAGATTCATCGGTAGCGGGCGCGTACGGCGCATTGACCGCATCGACATAGCCATATTCAATGAATGCAATCGGCCGGTTCGGATTCGAGTTACTAAGCGGAATCAGGTTGGACTGAAATATCCCTTCCCAGGCCGTCTCCAGTTCCGCAACAGTGAGAACCCTGTTGGGCGGCGCCGATGCCAGCGGGAAATAGGCGCTGATACCGATCACGTCGAGATTCAGGTCTTCCCACAGGTGCGCGGAACCGGGGCCGAAGAGGCCCGGGGGAGAGACGGTGCTGTCAATAACGCCTCCATATTCCATATCATAGGTGAGCAGGCCGTGATAGACATTGCGCACCGCCGTAACCATGGCCCGCATCTCGTTCAGGAAGTTATTGGGCCAGCCAGGGCCGGAACGTGAACGAAACAGAGTCTCCGTTTCAACCCCCAGGCCGAACATTTCCACCCCCTGCGATTGAGCAAACTGGGCAAAGCGCGCAGCCTGGCCGGCGTAGCTCTGCCAGAATTGCGCAACAAACCGGGCATGCTGCGGATGGGCCGGATCCCAGGGCCAGAATTGGGGAGCGACGCCGGCAGGCGCCACAGGATTTCCCAATTGCCACCTTTGTACAGGATGCGTTGCGTTTCTTGATACCACATCTTCTAAAGCGAGAATCAGCATGACCTTGATGCCGTGATTGTGAAACGCGCCGATCAGGGCGGTTAATTCCTGGTCCGTATACGTGGGAAACGGAACCCCCGCATACCGGGGCTGGATATTGCTGTCCATGCTGTCGTTAATGTATAATGACACCTGCACGGTTACCCAGTTGACCTTGAGGCGGTTAAGGAGAAGAAAATAATCATTCGGCAGGTTTTGGGCGGCCGTCACATTGAGCCCCCACTTGCCGCCCATAGCCACGCCCCGGAACACCGGGCTTACGTTCAACATCTGTTGTGAACCATGTAAACCAGAGGTCTGAACCTCAGCTCCCGTATCGGGCTGGAACGGCTGGGTTGCTGCAATCGTCGTCCATGGCAGCGCCATCAGGCCAAAAACCATCATGATCGTTGCCGATATGATTCGTTTCATGCCATGTCTCCTTACCCCGTATTCATTTTATCTCTTTGAAACACAATTATCCTAGAAAAAGCAGTTGGTCGCACACACATAGCGCAAGTTCTTGATTCGC
>CAZQZF010000234.1:0-3239 GCA_964597745.1 uncultured Zetaproteobacteria bacterium | reverse complement strand
CATTGGAGCCGCGCTTCTTGGCCAGCGCAATGGAAACGGCCGGCATTTCGGTATCTGCATCATCGATGTGTGTGTGTTTGCGGCCAGCTGATCCGAAACCGATACGATGATAGGTCGAAACTTCTGACGGGCCGTCGGTGGTGGTGGCGATATCACGCAGGTAAACAGGCTTGTCATGCCATGCGCCGATAATCAAACGACCCACTTCGTCCGCATTCTTCAGATAGCCATCCAGCCATACGCGGCGCACCTTGTTATCACCCACCAGATCACCTTCGGGACCACCGGCATTGGCGCCGACCAAAACCCGGTGTAACTGTCCCAGCGTGATGTGATAGGCGGCCAGTCGCGCCGGATTCAGTGCAATGGCGATTTCATGGTTGCGGCCACCGATGATGTCTGCGACGGAGACATCAGGTAGTGGTGCAAGTTGCTCGCGTACGCGCTCAGCCAGACGTTTGAGCGATAAACCGTCCATTTCCGGTGAAGACAAGGTAATCACCGATACGGGCACATCATCCACATCCATCGGTTTGACCAGCGGTTGCGATGCACCCGGCGGAATGCGGTCCAGATTATGCATGAGGCGATCATAGAGTTTGACGAGGCTGGCTTCCCTGTCCTCACCCACCCTGAACATCACCGTCACTACGCCCATGGAGTCCTGCGCCACCCCAAAGGAGTGATCCACGCCCGGCATTTCGCGCAAAACCATTTCTAACGGTTTAACGATTAGATTTCGCACCTCGGCGGGACTGGCCCCCTGCATTCGTACAAACACATTGGCCGCTGGCACGTCGATATGCGGATTTTCCTCGCGCGGGGTGATAAATAATGCCATGAGTCCAACCAGGAAAATCAGCAGGCAGACAATGGGCGTCAAGCTGGTATTCATAGCCGCCGCGCCCAGACGGCCCGCAATGTTCAGAGGTGGTTGATGATTCTCCGTTTCCGGCATAGATTATTTCCCGTTTGGAGCGCCCGCCGCGCCAATACGCATATTGGTTCGCAGTGGATGATCGGCATTCCAGGCAATGCGTTCGCCAGTGGTAAGACCGGCCGCCACCTCGATACCGTTTGAATATTGTTCGCCCAAACGAATTTGCCGGTAATGCACAATGCCGTGTTTATCTGTCACATCAATGCCATTCAAGCCGTAGCGATGAACAACCGCAGCCTCGGGAACAAGAATGGCATGACGGATTCCCATGCGGAACCTGACTTCGGCGAACATGCCTGCGTGAATGTGATTCGTTGAATCCAGTGATATCTTGATATGAAACTGATGGGATAAGGGGTCGGCGGCATTGACCAGTTGCCGGATATGTCCGATACGCATCTGATGCAAGGCCGGAATGGAGATGTCCACTGCGGCCCCCGGCTTCAACGTGCCTGCCGCTTCTCCGGACACATCGGTTTCGACCAGCAATTGGCTGGGATCTTCAACGGTGAGAATAGGCATGCCCGGGTTGGCCATATCACCGGTATTCATAGCCTTCTTGACAACGATGCCGGTAACCGGTGAAGCGATTTCAGCATAAGCCAACTGATTCTTGGCCTGCTCTACGCGTGATTTGGCCACCTTGTAACGGAGTTGCACCTTGTCAAACTGTTGTCTGGTTACAGCCTGCCCGGCCAACAGCTTGCGGTAGCGTTCCATATCGGCGCTGGCATCGCTGAAATCGGCGCGCGCCTGGGCCAGCGCTTGCCTGGCATTCACCGGATCTACACGCACCAGAATCTGCCCCTCTCTCACCCTATCACCCTCGCGCACGTTAATCGCACGGACATAACCGGAGATCCGGGAGGAAATGGCCACACGATGATCACTGCTGACGACTCCGCTGGTTATATAGTGGATAGGCAGGTTAGAAGCGCTCAAGGTTAGTATGCTGGCACTGGCGACAGGGTGCTGTTCCTTCACCATTTGGGGCTCGTTCGCGGAACAGGCCGCCAATCCAATCAGCAGCGATATCTGAATTAGATAAGCCTTTGGCAAGAAACCCGGATGCCTTTTGTTCATCGAATCACCTCCGGCGTAAGCTGACCTGCCGCGTACATAAGCTGCGCCTTGGCAATGACGACTGCGAAGCGCGAGCGAATGGCCTCTGCGCGTGCGCGGTCTGCACGGGACTGCGCATCCAGAACATCACTTGCGCGTTCAAGCCCCTGCTCTCCCCTCAGTCTGCGGATACGCAATGATTCCAGAGTTTGCCGCAGTACCTGCTCGTTGGCCTTGAGTTGACTTTCTGAATCATCAAGGTCACGCCAGGCCGCCAGCACTTCATTGTGAATGCGCTGCCTCAGGTCGGCCAAGGCTAACTGGAGAGAAACTGTTTCCGCCTCCGCGGCCTGCAGCCTTGCCCTGTCTGCCCCCCCCGAAAACAAATTCACGCTCACTTCCGCGGCAATGGTGATGTTACCGTTTCGCGGAGTAATGGTGTTACTGTTCCATTCTTGTGTGGCTTGTATATTTACCGCAGGCAGGAAGGGCGCCCTGGCCGCATCTGACCTGGCGCGTGCCGCTTCCAGTTGATGCGCCTTTTCCCTCAGGCCGGGGCGATTTTCATCCGCGGTTTCCAACCACCCGCTAATATCCCTGGAAGCTAAAACGAGATCCGGCACGCCCGTTATTGCAAACGGCGTTTCAGGAGAAACACCCAACAGCAGTTGAAGTTGGTCACGGGCTGCGGCCACGGCGTGGGTAACTGATTGCAGGGCGACTTTATCTCGCAGGAGATGAGCCCTGGCATCCATGACATCACTGACAATGGCAACGCCTCGTCTTTTGAGCGCCTGGGTATCCGCAAGATGATTTCGGGCGGCTTCCAGCGCCTGCGCCGCTGCCTTGCGCTGCGCCACGGCTTGCCTAAGGAGCGTGAAGGTTTGTACTACGCGCAGAATGACGGCCTGCCGATTAGCCTGATACTGCCACTCAGCTGCCACCGCACTTGCTTCTCCGGCACGCCTTCCGGCCCATAAGGCTCCACCCTGATATACCGGGAGGGCCACGGATAGTCCGGTGCGATAGTTATTGACGGCGATCGGGTTGTTCAGGCGCGCAATGGAGAAATCGGCGGCGGTAAATCTTTTTTGCAGTAACTTGTCGCCAAACACCGTGATCGGCGAATCACTGCGTGACGCCGAATACGATGCGCTGATTCTGGGAAGTAATCTTCCGGTGGCAATATCCGCATTTGCCTGCATAGCCTCGACATGTTTGCCGGAGGCCATAAGGC
>CAZQZF010000233.1:0-3240 GCA_964597745.1 uncultured Zetaproteobacteria bacterium | reverse complement strand
AAACTCTTATCACCAATAAGGTGACGACGATTTTTTCCGTTACGCCCTTCAAATCACAAAAGGGCAAGATAGCCGTTTGGACGGCTGCAAGCCGCCCGCAGGGAGAGGGGCATGGATGCCCCGAATCAATACTTACACCCTGCACGCACTCCCAACTGAGGATTCTAGGTACAAATTAAAGTATGGTCCTGTTTTTACGCATTAACCAGTTCGGATGAGCTAAAATCCGGATAGACGGCATCGGTAAAATACAGTCCATACGCTGGCGCCGTATCGCCGGCAAGTCTGCGGTCACGGGCATGTATCAGTTCACCCATAGCCGCCGGTGAACGCTTGCCTACGCCGACTTCAACAAGGGTTCCGACAATATTTCGCACCATGTGGTAGAGAAAACCATTGGCGCGGACATCAATCATGATACACCATTCCTTCCGTTCAATGTGTAATTCCCTGACCTCACGCATGCTTGAGGATGACTGGCAGCCGCTGGCGCGAAATGAGGAGAAGTCCTGCCTTCCGAGCAAGGCATTCGCCGCAAGCTGCATGGCTTCAATATCCAGTGGCCGCGGCATCCACCAATGACGCCAAACGTGGATAGCCGGCGCAATACCGCGGTTCCATATCTGGTAACGATAGGCCCGTTCCTGACAGTCAAATCTGGCATGGAAGTCCCCGCCTACGGCCCGCGCCGCCACCACTCGAATGTATTCCGGCAACCACATATTCAAGCCATGCGTATAGGCCCTCATTGATCTGCTGGCGCGACGGGCGTCAATATCAACATGCGCCAGTTGCGCCTCGGCATGCACCCCTGAATCCGTTCTGCCCGCCGCAACACACTGGACGGGCCGCCCCTCAATTCTGCCAAGCGCTTCTTCGAGATAGGACTGGACACTCGGCCCGTTTATCTGCCGCTGCCAGCCGCACAAGGGCTGGCCATTGTATTCCAGCACCAGGGCCAGACGCCTGAATCCACCTGAATCAGGAGACGTATCCCGTCCCACTATGATTTCAATCGGTCAAACCAATCCTTGGTGCTTTCATCAAGCAGTGGTTCCGCTTGCGCAAGCAGGGACCGCATGGTTTCGGCATCACCCCTGGCTTTGGCGCTTGCGGCCAATCCCAGCAGGGCTTGGCAATGTCTGTCGCCGTTCAATGCGCGTTTGAATAATTCCTCTGCTTCATCAATAGAGCCAGAAGCAAGAAGGCTCCGGGCAATATCGATTTTCAGCATTTCAGGCCCGAGATCAATTTTGACATCTTGTTGAGTCTCCGAGGAAGGGGGGGGTGGCTGCGTTTCGGTTTCGATGCCGGAAGATCGTTGGCTCACCTCGCCCAATTCGCTATCGATTTCAAAATCCGGAAAATCACCACTGAGGTCTATCTCCGGTTCGTGGCCTTCCTCATCCTTGATCAGTTCCTCATATGAACCAATCTCCGTTTTTTCCTCTTCGAGATTCTGTTCTGCCTCGAAATCAGGCCATTCAATCTCATCCAGATTATCGGACGCCTCCATTTCAGGGTTTTCATCTGAAGAAGTCCCCTCTGCTTCTTTGCCCTCTGCCTTTGCAGGAGATCCTGAAGCGTGAGCAGTCTGCATGGATATAGTCTCATCGGGCGATGTTTCCCCGGAATCGGGGAGAGCGGATTCGGGGGATGCCTCTTTTCCTTCCCGTACGCGTTCGACTTCAGCCTCAAAACGTTGCAGGGATTCTCCGGTCAGGGCAGCCTTGCCCGCGATGATAGCAGCATCCAATTCATTCCGGTCCCGGCCTGCCAGTATATTGATGAGCTTGCAATGCGCCTCTATATTGTCTGCCTGTTGAAGAATGGCCATACGAACATTTTTTATCGCCTCTTCTTCCATGCCGTAGCGTAGATACCCCTCTACTTCGGCCAGATAATCCATGTTCGGATCAACGCCTTCCGCAAACGGTTCCGGAGGAATATTTTTGACCATCGACTCTGTCAGCAACTCAGCTTCGGGACCCTTGAATCCTGCCCCTGATTTCCTGTCTTCAGAAACAGCCCCTTCAACCCTTGGTTTCACAGATTCCCGATGTTCTTTCCCGCCTGTGTCCTGAGGAACTGCAGCCTTAGCATTCAGGGCGCGAACATAGGCCCTTTGCCTCCCCAACATAAAAAGAATGATTGTCAGCAGCAGGACAATTGCGCCTGCCAGAATATAGTACATCTGGATACCGCCAATCTGAAGGTCCGGCCCGCGAGCGGCAAATCGTTGCAGCTCGGACTGCAGACGATTAATCTGTTTCTCAAGCCTTTTCAATGGCTTGTTTTTCGCCGGATGAGCGATGCGGGTGGAAAGCGCACTGAGTTGTTTCTCGGCGTCAATCAAACGCTGTTCCAGTTCAGCGTTGTGTTGCTGAAGAACCTTGACCTCTGCCATGGCTTCAGTAGCGCTACCAGCCTGTTTAACCGGGACTTGCGGAGCCGCTTCCTTTGCCGGCGCCACGTCATGACTCTCAGCGGCAACTTCTCTGGAAACTGCTGGAACCATTGCTTCCTCGCCAACACGTATGCGTTTGGTATAGCGATTCTTCTGAGCCTCCGCCACAGCCTTGAATTTCGACTGTTGCACCAACTTATGCCAGCGCCGGTTATGCTTGTTCAGAATCTCCCTGGCCTTTCGCGTGTCCAGAGACTCGACCTCGGCGGCCTTTGGCGTATCCAGGAATGTTCCTTTTTTAATTAGATTGATATTATCCTGAGAAAACTTCTCCCTGTTCTTGTTGTACAGGGCGACTATCACCTGTGGCAGTGTGTACCGTTCATCAATCCGCAGCCTGCGAGCCACCGTGGTTACGGTATCGCCGAACGCCATCGGGCCATATCGATCAGTTCTGGCCCACCCGTCAAACGGCTTGAACCGCTTCACCTCTTTTGCCTCCGGGGCGCTTTCAGCCTCGCCGCCGGTTCCAGCATCACTGGCAGTCCCGGGCGCTTCAGCGATCACGGGCTCTGTCTGAACCTTTGCGTCCGGTTTTACCGGCGCGGTAGCCGGCACTGCCTTGTCGGGATTTTTCCATGGCAGATCCGACGGAAGCGAAGTTCCCGGCTTTGCCAGCACCTTGGGAAGATCAAGAACGATGGGAAATTTCTTGAAGTGCGTGGCGCGACCGTATCGCAGCTTCAGCACCAGATTAAAAAATGCCATCCGGATGGGCGAATCGGATGAAATCTCAACGCGTTGACCGCGGCTATCACTGACAATATTCGACC
>CAZQZF010000232.1:0-3266 GCA_964597745.1 uncultured Zetaproteobacteria bacterium | reverse complement strand
GGCGGTTACTTTTCCGTCACGAGCGCAGGAGGAGTGGGGCAGGAGATAGCCGTCGGGCAGGGTGGCGGAAGTGGTGGAAAGTACGGGAGGAGAGTTCACGTCAGGAGGAAGGGGGTTGGGGGATGCGCAATTTGAGAGAAAAAGAATCAGACCAGTACCCAGAATTCTGCCCCACATTATTTATAAATCACGAAATGATTGGTTTGGGAGAATAATGCAGGGAAATAAGCATGCGTGTCCCAAGGATACCGGTTTGGAAATTTCATGCTATTCTTTTCCGGGAGGAGCGGGTAATGATCAGTTTGTGGAATGAACATGAAGCGAAGGCATGCGGGGATGATCTTTTGCAGTTGCGGGTTTATACCTCCCGATTGCTGGGCCGGGATCCAAACATGGTATTGCATGGCGGTGGCAATACATCAGTCAAGATAAGAGAAAAAAACCATTTTGGAGAATTGGAGGATATCCTCTACGTCAAGGGCAGTGGCTGGGATCTGGCCACCATTGGATCGGCGGGCTTTGCGCCGGTGCGGCTTGATCTGCTTCGACGGATGGCGGACCTCGAAGAGCTGACTGATGCCGGGATGGTGCGGCTGCAACGGGCGGCCATGACGGATCCCGACGCTCCCAATCCCTCAGTTGAAGCGATTCTGCACGCCATTATTCCGTTTCGTTTTGTGGATCATACCCATGCCGATGCGGTCGTCACGATTTGCAATTCGAGAGGAGGGAAAGAACGCATAGAGGGTATCTTTGGCGATCGTGTGCTGATTATCCCCTATGTCATGCCGGGATTCGTTCTGGCCAGAAAGATTCATGAGCTTACAGTCCATACTGACTGGTCCGGCCTGGAGGGGATCATTCTGATGAATCACGGCGTTTTTGCCTTTTCGGATGAGGCCCGTACGAGCTATGAACGCATGATCCGCCTCGTTACCGAAGCAGAGGAATACCTTGAACATCAGGGCGCCAAACTGTCTCTGGAACCACGGGGGAAGGCCATGGAAAATCTTCCCGGACTGGCCGCGATGCGGCAGGCCGTTTGCCTGGCCAGAGGGTCGGCGGTGGTGGCCAGGCTTGATGTCGATGCCCGGTCCGTTGTCTTCTCCAGGTTGAAGGATATGAGATCCATTGCCAGCCGCGGGCCGTTGACGCCCGACCATGTCATACGAACAAAACGTATTCCGGCAATCATCGATGAAGATCCGGCAGCGGATGTCGCCGGCTATGCGCGGGCCTACCGGGAATATTTTAATCGAAATACCGATGATGAACTCACTTGTCTTGACCCGGCGCCAAGATGGGCGGTTTGGCCAGGGCACGGTATTGTTTGTTTTGGTTCCAGTATCAGGGAAGCCGGCATCATTTCGGATATCAAGGCCCACACGATTGACGCCATTCGCCGGGCGGAGGCGCTTGGTGGTTGGGTGGCGCTGCCAGAGCGGGATATTTTCGGGATTGAATACTGGGAACTGGAGCAGGCCAAGCTGGGAGGAAAAGGAAATCCTCCAGTGTTTCAGGGTAAATCGGCCTTGGTGACGGGCGCGGCCAGTGGTATCGGTCATGCCTGTGTCGAAGCGCTTTGCGCCCGAGGTGCAGCGGTGATGGCCCTGGATATTAACCCGGCGATTAAGCGGATGTTTGATCAGGCAGAAGTCATCGGCAGGGTATGTGATGTTACGGACAGGAATGCAGTCCGAAAATCAGTTGAGGTCGCAATACGCCAGTTTGGCGGACTCGATATCCTGATCAGCAATGCGGGCGCGTTTCCCGCCAGCGAGGATATTGCCGACATGCAGCCGGAAACATGGAATGGCAGCCTGAATATCAATCTAACCAGCCACCAATGGTTGTTGCGGACATGTATTCCCTATTTGAAGTTGGGAATGGATCCGGCGGTCGTCTTTATCGCCTCCAAGAACGTGCCGGCTCCGGGACCGGGGGCGTCAGCCTATTCGGTGGCCAAGGCCGGGCTAACTCAATTGGCCCGTATCGCTGCCATGGAACTTGCGGAGTATGGAATCAGGGTGAACACACTGCATCCGGATGCCGTTTTTGATACTGGAATCTGGACGCCGGAAGTACTGGAAAAACGTGCGGAACATTATGGCAAAACCGTTCAGGAATATAAAACCGGCAATCTCCTGAAAGCGGAAATCAGCTCCCTGGATGTCGCTGAACTGGCCTGCACTGTGGCCGGCCCTGCTTTTTCAAAGACCACCGGCGCCCAGATCCCTATTGACGGAGGTAATGTCCGGGTTATTTAGCGATATTATCCAATGAAAGAAGCAGGGGAATTGATGCGACTACAGGGCTATTGGAGGTAATCCATGAAATTGCATCCAGTGGTCTTTCTTTGTTTTTTCCTTCTTCTGATCTCCGGCTGTATTCATGAGCCAACGGAAAAAGAGAAGCGGCAGGCGGTGCTGGCCCTTGTTCTGGTTGGCGCCGCGGCCGGTGGCGCCGTAGCCGGTTTTGACTCAGCGGACAGCGGCACCGGCAGTACCGCCGCCGCGATTGCGGTGGGTGCGGCAGTGGGTCTCATCGCGGGAGAACTCATTATAGAACAAATGGACAGGCTTGATAAAAACATTCGTACATCGCACTTTGGCAAGAAAAAAGAGATCATCGTAGAGCGGCAGGCCCCCGACAGATTAAAACTGACCCTGGCGAACCGATCCGAGTTTGAACCGGGCTCCGCCAGTTTGTCACGGCATACCCGAAGGACGCTGGCCTACGTGGCCTCCAAAATAAAACGCAGCGGTCACAGGTCTCCCCCCTTCACTGTCATTGGCCATGCCAATGATGGTGGTTCTGATAAAGGTAATATGGACCTATCCAGGCGCCGCGCCAATGCTGTGGCTGAATTTCTCAGGGATCACACGGATGTTCCAGTCTTCGTAGCCAAAGGAGTGGGTGATGAACCAATCCATGCCCCTGAGGATGTCAAGGAAGACGCCTATCGCCGGGTTGAGATCGTTATCCGTGGCGTTCCATCCGATCAGGACAAGTCCCGGAAAGTAAATGCTTATCGTGATTCAGAACAATCCATTATCCTAGATTCCATTAGTTGGGAGTGCGTGCAGGGTGTAAGATGTTGATTTGAAGGGCGTAACGGGAAAAATCGCCGTCACCTTATTGGCGATAAGATTTTTTCCGTTTAGCAAAGCGAATCAAGAGATTGCACCATGTGGGTGCTTCCAACTGAGGAATCTAGCCTGCACTATTCATGAATCGTCGTGATGATCGCGCCGGACCTTTGTTCG
>CAZQZF010000231.1:0-3304 GCA_964597745.1 uncultured Zetaproteobacteria bacterium | reverse complement strand
GTAATGACCCGTTCAAGATCCGGGCCGGTCCCCGCCTGGATTCCCAGATGATCCCGGACCTCGTCCACCAGCTCCGCCGGCATAGCCTGGCGCAGATAATGCGCATTCAGCCAGTCCAGTTTAGCCTGATCAAACCGTGCCGCCGCCTTGCCGACCGGGGATAGATCGAACAACTCAATCAGGGTCTGGCGGGAAAAAACCTCCTCATCTCCATGCGACCATCCCAGCCGGGCAAGATAATTCATCATGGCATTCGGAAGGTAGCCGGCCTGGCGATACTCGGTGATGGATACCGCGCCATGCCGCTTGGACATCTTGGCCCCGTCCGGGCCGTGAATAAGCGGGATGTGGGCAAATTGTGGTATTGGCAGGTCAAGGGCCCGGTAGAGTTGAATCTGTCGCGGCGTATTGTTCAGGTGATCGGAACCACGAATGACATGCGTAATACCCATGGCGGCATCATCCACGACCACGGCCAGGTTGTAGGTCGGCGTCCCGTCCGTACGCATCAGGATCAGGTCATCCAGCTCAGCGTTGGAGAAGGAGACATCTCCCAGCACCAGATCGTGAAAAGAGGTCTCACCGGTATCGGGGGAACGGAAGCGAATCACAAAGGGTTCATCACGGGGCCGATCCTGGCGATGCCGGCAACGGCCATCGTACCGGGGCTTAACACCCTGCGAGCG
Source organism: uncultured Zetaproteobacteria bacterium (assembly GCA_964597745.1). Taxonomy (GTDB): domain Bacteria; phylum Pseudomonadota; class Zetaproteobacteria; order Mariprofundales; family Mariprofundaceae; genus CAYLYU01. The sequence goes on along the minus strand of CAZQZF010000231.1, from coordinate 2,618 downwards.
CTGTTGCTCACGCATAAGATCCAGCTCCTCCCTGCTGCAATAACACCGATAGGCAAGCCCCGCGGCCAATAACTTTTCAACGGCAGCGACATGCCGATCCCGATTCCCGCTTTGAAATACCGGTTCTCCATCCCAATCGAGTCCCAGCCATTCAAGGCCATCGAGGATGACCCGGGTGGCCTCGTCCGTGGAACGCTCACGATCAGTATCCTCAATACGCAGGACAAATTTCCCGTGGTGGTGCCGGGCAAACAGCCATGAGAATAGCGCCGTTCGGGCGCCGCCAATGTGCAGCATGCCAGTGGGAGAGGGTGCAAATCTGGTGCAGATATTCATAGCGACTCCATGGTTAAGTAACTGGAAATATTAAGGGGCGTACAAGCAGGCGGATACTGTTCATTTCTCCCTCTCTCTCGGATGCCTGGGACCAGATGGGAAAAATTCTTGTCAGGGCAAACGCCTCTCTGGCTCAGGAAACGCTTGATGACTGAAGTTGTGCGATCACATCCTGGTCTTCCAGCGTGGAAATATCCTGCTGGATTTCCCGGCCGGAAGCGATATCTCGCAGCAGCCGCCGCATGATCTTGCCGGACCGTGTTTTAGGAAGGCTGGAGCAGAATCGTATTTCGTCCGGCCTTGCAATCGGACCGATTTCTTCGGCAACCTGATCGCGCAGTTCCCGCCTGAGAACGTTGGCATCCTGGTGCTGACCCTTCAGCACGACAAAGGCGCAGATGGCTTCCCCTTTGATTTCGTGCGGAAAACCGACAACCGCCGCTTCAGCCACGAGGGAATAAGCAGCCAGCGCGGACTCAACCTCCATTGTACCAAGACGATGGCCGGATACGTTCAGGACATCATCCACCCGGCCCATAATCCAATAATAACCATCTTTATCGCGCCTGCAGCTATCGCCTGCCACATAGAAGCGACTATCATAGCTTTGCCAGTATGTCTTGATATAACGATCGGGATCTCCCCATATACCGCGCAGCATGGCGGGCCACGGTTGTGTAAGTACCAGATTTCCGCCCTGACCCATGGGCATCGACTGCCCTTTACTATCCACCACCTCAGCAAAAATGCCCGGCAGCGGCAGAGTGGCCGACCCCGGTTTAGTGGCTGTAGCATAGGGTAGCGGCGCAATCATATGGCCGCCGGTTTCCGTCTGCCACCATGTGTCCACGATCGGGAGTTTGCCGCCGCCAATGGTATTATAATACCATATCCATGCCTCGGGATTGATGGGCTCTCCTACAGTTCCCAGGATGCGGAGACTGGACAGGTCATATTTTTCGGGCCATTTGTTTCCGGTCTTGATCAGTGCCCGAATGGCCGTGGGCGCCGTATAAAAAACAGTGACCTGATGCGACTGACAGAGATTCCAGAACCTGCCGGGGTCTGGTTGCATGGGAACGCCTTCATACATGAGGGTGGTTCCACCGCAAGCCAGTGGGCCGTAGACGCTATAAGTGTGGCCGGTAATCCAGCCCACATCCGCCGTACACCAGAACACATCCGTCTCGGGCTTGAAATCGAATACCCATTTCATGGTCAGCATGGCCCACAGCAGATACCCGGCGCTGGAATGAATGACCCCTTTCGGCATACCCGTAGACCCCGAGGTGTACAGGATGAACAGAGGGTGTTCCGCCTCAAGCTCAAGCGGAGCGCAATGATCGGACTGTGCATCAAGGGTTTCTCGCCAGGGCAGGTCGCGCCCTTTTTCCCAGTCCACGGCATTGCCACACCGTTTCACGACCAGGACATGCTGGATGCTGTTGCAACCAGAGGCCAGGGCCGCATCCACATTGGGTTTGAGGGGGTGGATGGCGCCTTTACGCCAGCCGCCATCGGCCGTAATCACAAGCTTTGCTTCCGCATCCTGTATGCGATCCCTGAGCGCATGGGCGGAAAATGCCCCGAACACCACGGAATGGATTGCGCCAATGCGGCTGCAGGCGAGCATTGCTATCGCTGTTTCGGGAATCATTGGCATATAAATGATGACTCGATCACCCGGCTCGATTCCCAGTTCCTTCATGGCATTGGCAGCGCGGTTCACTTCGGACAGGAGTTCGGAATAGGAGATCAGGCGCTTATCTCCCGGTTCTCCCTCCCAGATGATGGCAGTGCGTTGCCCCCGCCCCGCGGCCACATGCCGATCCAGGCAATTCTCGGATATATTGAGCTTTCCATCTTCAAACCAGCGATAAAAGGGGGCATGGTCCCGGTTCAGAACACCCGAAAAGGGTTCCCTCCATGACAGATTCGACAGCGCCATCGTCCGCCACGTCCCTTCCAAATCATCCCTGAAGGCATTGACCAAGGTATGATAAGCTTCAATAGACTTAATATTTGCTCCGCCATTATTGACAGGCGGCGGAAAAACCCTGTTTTCCTTTAGACTGGATTGAATTGCATCGGACATCTTCCCCCCCCCCTCATTTTTTGATTAAGTCGTAAAAAGTCCATCCGTGGTCTTTTTACTCCACGGAAAGCTAAAAGTGCGATTTTCACTTTCCTTTCAAATCAACTCATTGTGTTGCACGCTATTGATTTTTTCGCCCATGCAGGGGCGGTTTGATGACTGTGTTAAGAGTTGATAAGTTGTGAAT
>CAZQZF010000230.1:0-3338 GCA_964597745.1 uncultured Zetaproteobacteria bacterium | reverse complement strand
CAAGCATTTACTCTTCTATAAGGTTATCCAAGGTCTCGATATCAGATGTCGGCTGGCGCTTGGGCGCTCATAGGAATTGACCCACTTATGCTCAAGAAACTGACCCACCCACCTTTTCATTCCATTTTCTGCTCGGCCTTTTGACCCACCAGTAAAGATTTCGGATTTTGAATCCGGATAGTTTTATACCACGCTCCAATTTTTTGGAGGTGGTATGGAGTCGAGATGTTGTTCATATTGTAAAAAAGCATTTCATCCACGGGCGCAGTGTCCGAACCAGAAGTATTGTTCAAAGCGTGCTTGCCAGCGTGAGCGGAAGAAGATTTGGCAACGCAATAAGTTAAAATCCGACCCTGCCTACCGTGAGAACCAGCGAGCTTCGCAGCAGCGCTGGAGAGCCGCACATTCTTTCTATCATCGTGATTATCGGTTGAAGCATCCTGATTATGTAGCGCGTAATCGTGAACAACAGCGCAGGCGTGATCAGGCGTCGCGTCTTGCAAAGATGGACGCGTCAATGGGAGAAAGCTCCATTCCTTCAGGCAGATACAGGCTCACGCCCATTCACACGTCCGATCTTGCAAAGATGGACGCGTGGACGGTCAATATCTCTGTAGTTTCAACAGCTTGCGCGCTTGCCCCCTGAGTCGTCATGATCTTGTAAAGATAGGACTTCATCGCCATCGATGCCATGACCTCCAAACTTGGCGCATGAACAAGGCATCAGATCACATCATAGAGACCGACCTCCACTGTCTGGAGCTTCGTTTTGCATCCACACGGTTGCAATCGCCACAGATGGTGAGGGCGATGATGCATTCGCTTGATCAGAGTGGTCAGCTCACCCCGGTGGCTGCCATTGCCGGAAGTGATAGCAGTTATATTCTTATGGATGGGTATTTGCGCCTTGCCGCATTGCGTCGTCTGGGTTCCGATACTGTTCGCATCACGCTTTGGGACTGTGATGAGGCAAGCGGACTATTACGCGTCCTGGCAGCAGCACAGGCGCATCCATGGGCTGCGATTGAAGAAGCAAGAACCATCCATATGCTCATGGATCAGTTTGACCAATCACAGCATGCTATCGCAAAACGCATTGGCCGTGATGTCAGTTGGGTGAATCGCAGGTTGGCTCTGATCAAAAGCGTTAGCGATAGTGTGTTAGCGACTATCTGTAACGGTCATCTATCCATCTGGTCTGCTGCTCGGGTTATTGCACCGTTGGCGCGCGCCAACAGCGCGCATGCCGAGGCGATGGTCAGGTTTCTTGAGCAGCATCCGCTCTCAACCCGTGAACTGAGCCTGTGGGACAAGCATTATCATAAAGCCAGTCACAGCGTCAGGGAAGAGATGGTGAAGGATCCAGCCCTGTTTTTATCGGCACTGCACAACAAAGAGCAGGACAAACAGGCCATTGCCTTGGCAGCAGGCCCTGAAGGCGTATGGATGAAGGATATGGGCATCATCAAGGCCATCCTGAAACGCCAGCAATCAGCCGTCGCCATGCTCTTCTCCTCACCCCATAACGAATCGGATCAACAACCATTACGTCAGGCGTTTACCACCATCCAAACCCTTGTTGATGCGATGTCTAAGGAGATAACGCCATGATCTCGGATGACAAAAGGCAGGCCATTCTGCTACTGGCCAAACAGGGCGTTAAAATACGCGACATCTGCCGAAAGATGGACGTGTCACGGGGTGCGGTGCGTAACATCATTCGCCATCCCGAACCTAAACCGCTGCATGAGCATGATGCGCAGTTGCTGATATGGATTCGGGACGCCTTTATCGCCTGCCGTGGCAATGCCGTGCGTATTGCTGAAGTCATCAAAGATAACCATGACGTTGATCTGCCTTACAGCACGCTCACCCGTATCATCCGTGAACAGCAACTGCGCAAACCGCCGCAACGATCCGGCACCTATACCTATGAGCCTGGCGCAGAGATGCAGCATGACACCTCGCCGCATCGGATATTAATCGGTGATACAAAAGTGACAGCCCAATGCGCATCGTTGGTGTTGGCTTACAGCCGCAGGGTTTATATCCAGTACTATCCCAACTTTACCCGCTTTGAATGCAAAGTGTTTCTCGATGATGCCATGCGCTTCATGGATGGCGCATGCGCTTGCTGTATGATTGATAACACGTGCGTGGTGCTGGCTTCGGGCTGCGGCGCCGATGCCGTCATCACGCCGGAGATGGCATTATTTGGCCGCATTTATGGTTTTCGCTTCCGCGCTCACAGCATTGGCAATCCGAACCGCAAAGCCCATGTCGAGCGTTCCTTCGATTATGTGGAACGGAACTTTCTGGCAGGGCGCACGTTCCATGATTGGGATGACCTTAACCGGCAAGCCAGAGCATGGTGTGAACAGGTCGCCAACAGCAAGCCCAAGCGCTCGCTGGGAATGAGCCCTGAACAGGCGTATGTGATGGAGAAGCCGCACATGCTCGCGCTTCCTGCGGTGTTGCCGCCGGTTTACCACAGTGTTGATCGCACGGTGGATATTGAAGCATACATCAGCCTTGATACGAATCGATACTCCGTGCCGGATTACCTGATTGGCAAAGTGGTGATGGTGCATAAATATCTTACGCGCGTTGTCGTATTCTTCAAAAGCAAGCCGGTTGCTGACCACTCGCGCATCATTGGCCAGCGCGATAAAAAGAAAACCGATCCGTCACACCATAAACCGCTGGCATATAAACGGGCTTATCAGGGTGCATGCAGTGAAGAGAAATTATTACTCGATCATAATGAAATGCTGAACGCCTATGTCCGGGGGATGAAGAAACGCGTCCATGGGCGCGGCGTGTATCGCATGCGTCGGCTGTTGAATATGCAGCGCACTTATCCTGATGCGCCATTCATGGCCGCTATCGAGCAGGCGCAGAAATATGGCATGTACGACCTCGCCCGGCTGGAGAGCATGATTCTTAAGCAGGTAGCAGGCGATATCTTCAAGTTGGACGATGTGGATGATGACTGATGCGCAATAAGGTTGAAGCGCTGCTTGAAGCCTTGCGTCTGCGCGGCATGGGGCAGGCTCTGGAACATGAACTGAACAGGGCGGAGCAACAGGGAAGCCCCATCAGCGAAACGCTCTACCGCTTGCTGATGGAAGAATCACGCTATCGCTCCGAAAAGAGCATGACCAACCGCTTAAAGCAGGCCAAAATCCCGTGGGATTGGACGCTGGAGTCATTCCCATTTGAACAGCAACCGGCAGTCAACAAAGGCCAGATACAGGAGCTTTCCGGTCTGGACTTCATCCGACGGGCTGAGAATATTGTTTTGATTGGTTCATCAGGAACAGGTAAATCCGGCCTCG
>CAZQZF010000229.1:0-3339 GCA_964597745.1 uncultured Zetaproteobacteria bacterium | reverse complement strand
CGAACAAAGGTCCGGCGCGATCATCACGACGATTCATGAATAGTGCAGGCTAGGGAATTGCCGCGAGAAAGTCATATGAGATGACAAAAGCGTCGGAGGGCATCGTTGGATGTTTTGCCGATTCCTGCTCTTTCAGGCAACTGTTTTCACAAAGGAAGCGGGCTGCCCCCCGTTTGTTGTCAAGTTCCAGACCCGAAGGCGTAAGAAAAAAGAAACCGCCCACCATGAATGATCGTGCATCTCGCATGGCCGGCGTATTCCCGCCCTGACTGAGCGCAAACCAGGCTAGCCCCGGTTGATGGTTGCGATAGTGCTTTGCCACCTGTATCGCCCGGTCTCGGGGATCATCAATATCGGTGATGAGTAAATCCAGTCGCTGCGTGGGGCAAGTTTTGAGGGCCTTCCATCCGTTAATCTCGACCCGGGATGTGAATCCGTTGGTCTTCAGCAGACTGGCCAATTGGTGTGCGGCAATAATTCGTCTTGAAATGATGAGGGAATGGAAATTGAGCATAATTTACATCCTTCCTCCCGTTTTCCTCTGACTGCATTTTATATGCGGAAAGTGACATCATGATGGCACGAAGATTTCAGTTTCATGTCATGACGATGACATGATTGGATGTTAGTTTGTCTGTAAGCAACAAAAATTGCTGCAAAAAGTAGAAGATATTTTACTACGAAGGCAAAAAGGCACGAAGAATAAGGAAGAATGATGAATCTATGGTCCGATCGATATCTAAACAGGGAGTTGAGCCTGCTGGCCTTTCATCGCCGGGTTCTGGCCATGGCGGAGGACGCCAGCCTGCCTCTGCTGGAACGGTTGCAGTTTTTGTGCATCTCCAGTTCTAATCTGGATGAATTCTTTGAGGTGCGTGTCGCTTCTCTGAAACAGAAACGGGCCCACGGACTACGGAAAACCGGCGTGGACGGGGCTGATCTGGAGGCCTTACTACAACGGATTCACGAGCAGGTTCTCGGCATGGTAAAGGATCAATATGCCCTGCTGAATAATGATCTTATTCCCGGGCTTGCCACGAAAGGAATCTGTTTTTTGCGCCGGGATCAGTGGACGGATGATCAGCGTGCCTGGCTGAAACGTTACATGCGCCAGAATCTGATGCCGGTGATCAGTCCTCTGGGTATTGATCCGGCACATCCTTTTCCACGCATACTGAATAAAAATCTACAATTTATCGCATCCCTTGAGGGACGGGATGCCTTTGGCCGAGAGCATCGTCTGGCCATTATCCCGGCCCCGAGGTCTTTGCCCAGGATTGTTCTTCTGCCTGAGCAGGTTTCAGGGGTTCCCCATGGTTTCGTATTTCTTTCATCCATCATGCATGCCTTCGCGGAGGAGATGTTCCCGGGTATGAAAATGACCGGCTGTTACCAGTTCCGGCTTACCCGCGATACGGAACTTTATCTTGATGAGGAAGAAATGGCCGATCTTAAGCAGGAGGTGAAAGGCCGGTTGTTGACCACGCGAAGGTTTGGGCGTGGGGTCCGGCTTGAAGTGGCTGGAAATTGTCCGGCTGAGATGTCGGCGTATTTACTGGAAAAATTTGAATTGTCCGATGCTGATCTGTACAAGGTGAACGGCCCCGTCAATCTTTACCGAATGGCCAGTGTTTATGGCCATGTAGACCGGGCAGACCTTAAATATCCGGTATTTACTTCCGCTATGCCGGAATCCATTCGGGAGGTGGATAATCTCTTCGCGGTATTGAGGAAGCGTGATGTCTTGCTTCATCATCCATTCCAGTCATTTGATGCGGTCACTCGGCTACTTGAACAGGCGGCTGTAGATCCCCACGTGCTGGCCATCAAACAGACTTTATATCGTACCGGCGAGCAATCGCGTGTTGTCAATGCGTTATGCAAGGCCGCGAAAAGAGGTAAGGAAGTCAGTGTCATTGTCGAATTGCGCGCCCGCTTTGACGAGGATGAAAATATCCACCTGTCCGAGATGCTGCAACAGGCTGGCGCCCACGTTGTGTATGGCGTTGTGGGGTATAAGACGCACGCCAAGATGCTCATAATTGTGCGCCGTGAGGGAAAGAGCATTGTACGCTATACCCATATGGGGACAGGAAATTATCATGCGGTGACAACCCGTTTATATACCGATTTCGGTTTAATGACATCAGACGCGTTTATCGGAGCTGATGTACACAAACTGTTCCAGGAACTGACCGGACTCGGCCGGGCTTCCCGCCTGAAAAAGGTGATTCAGGCGCCATTCGATCTGCATCGCGTGCTGCTTGATCGCATAGAAGGTGAAATTGGTTTTGCCGCGAACGGTGGTTTTGGGCGCATTATATGGAAGATGAACGGCCTTGAAGATACTGAAATCATTGATGCCTTGTATCGGGCATCCCGGAGTGGGGTGAAAATCGACCTTATCGTGCGTGGGGTGTGTTGTCTCAGACCCGGAGTCAAGGATTTATCAGAAAATATCCGGGTGCGCTCAGTGCTTGGCCGGTTTCTGGAGCATTCCAGGATTTACTACTTCAGGAATGGCGGCAAACCGGAAGTATTATGTTCCAGCGCGGACTGCCTTGTTCGCAACCTGCATCGCCGGGTGGAAACGGCTTATCCCGTAACCGTATCCCGGCTTAAACGTCGAGTTATCCAGGAAGGATTGAGATTCTATCTGCGGGATACCGCCTCCGCCTGGCGTTTGAGGGCGGACGGGAGCTATGCCCGGGTGCGTGTTCGCAAGAAGAAGAATCTTTTCAGTGCACAGCGGACCTTGCTTGGCAAGTTTTGTGTGTAAAGAGCAAGGTTGAACGATTTGAGAGATGGAGGATCGATGCTGTTCAGGGTAGATGAGCGGTATCGGACAAAGGATATTGAAGGCATTCTTCAGGTTCTATGGACCGATACGGACTGAAGCGCCCGGGACCGAGGATCGCCTCGTGCTGGACAGTGTTGACTGGCGATTGTACCGGCGCGGAGGTTTTGTCGAGGATGTCCGGCATGGAAGTGACAGATGATTCCCGCTATTATCACTCCAGTCTTGTTGCAAATCCGTATTCCGTATGGGGAGCGCCATGAAGGAATTGATGCTGGTTCGGCATGCCAAATCAAGCTGGAAGACAGCCGGCGTCAGCGACTTTGATCGCCCCCTTAACAAGCGGGGCAGTCACGACGCACCGATGATGGGACGACGACTGGCTGAGCTGGATATTGTTCCCGATATGATCGTTGCCAGTCCGGCCAAACGAGCCATGGACACAGCCGAAATTATAGCTCGTGAGATGGGCGTACCCTCGCAGCTTGTCCTGCCGCACAGACCGAATAGGTGTGCATTGCCCTCCGGTTTGTTTCGTCCCA
>CAZQZF010000228.1:0-3414 GCA_964597745.1 uncultured Zetaproteobacteria bacterium | reverse complement strand
CACTTTGATATTCAGATGGCAAAAGCTGCGGGCGTAGGTGCTTTGGGCGCTGCTTTTGGTTCTAAAAACACGCAATACTTGTATGATGAAGGCGCGGATAAAGTATTGTATGCTTTTGAGGATCTATTGGATTGTTTCCCTTAGCTCGGACTATTCATGAATCGCCGTGATGATCGCGCCGTACATTTGGCTGCAATAGATTCCGAGGAAGAAGTACGTAGCTGTGCATACGGACGACCGACGAGGGATTCGTTGCAGGCAAAGGAACAAGTGAGGGTGCGGCAGTATTTATGAATAGTGCAGGCTAGCTTCCCGAAATGGTTATGTATTTCAATTCGAATGGACTAGGCTGATGGTATGTCACAGCATATAGCAAAACGGTTTGACAGGGAACTCGACCAGCTCAGAGAGCATATCCTGTCAATGGGCGGGTTCGTCGAAAGGGCCATCAGACATTCCATGAAGTCCATGCTGGATCAGGATGATGTTCTCGCCAGGAAGACCATCAAGCGCGACAAGATCATCAATGCCATGGAAATTCAGTGCGATAATATGACACGAAAAATCCTGGCGCGGCGGCAACCGACCGCCGGTGATCTTCGTTTCATTGTCGCCTCAATCAAGGTCGTTACCGACCTTGAACGCATAGGCGACCTCGCGGCGGGCATTGCCCAAGGCGTGCTGGATGCAAGAGAGCATCCCCTCAGGGATTCCCTGGTCCTGGAAATTATGGCAGAGGATGTGCAAGGACAGGTAAACCGTGCGCTTGACGCCTTCTCGCGTGCGGACGTGGACCTTTCGGTGTCCGTGCTAACACAACATGAAGATATCGGCCGTCTGTACCGCTCCATGTACCGGGAAATTCTTACCTATATGATGGAGGACCAGCGGCTGATTACCTCCTCAATTATTTTATCTAATATCGCCAGAAATCTGGAAAGCATTTCCGGTCATGCGAGAAATATTGCTGAAATGGTCATCTACATGGTCCGCGGACATGATATCCGCCATGTCGACCATGAAGCGGCCGCAAGGATTCTGGAAGAGACGAGTCAACAAGATAAGCCCGGTTCAATACCTGATCTTCATCATCCTGGACAGGGGGCGGCCAAATCAATCGTTACCCTGGTCTCAAGACCTGACAGGAAACCGGAGGCAGGATAATATGTACCGAGCATGGCATCCTCATCCAAGCCAGATATTGTTTTTAGGTTTGATGCACTAGGAAAACGCTGATTTAATTGGCATTTCCTTGCAACCCACGGATGGCTGCAAATCAAGTTCGTAAGCACTTGATTTGTAAGAAATGAAAAAACCGCGCTTTTCTCTTTTCGTCCTGATTTATTGCATGAATGCAATAAATCAGCATCTCTCTAGGAGTGCCCCGGGTTAGCCGCGGATAAATGGCGATTGAGCCGGTAGCGCAGAACCAAAAGTCTTTCCTCCGTTAGGTTGGGGCCAATTTCCGGCAATAATTGCCGTATCCAGGTGGTGAGGGCTTCACGGTTATCCGTTTCGCCGCCATCGCCAAAATATGCGCCATATTGGTTGCCATCGGGAATCGACATTACATCCATGAGAAGACAAACGATATGGCGAATTTGCCGCGCTTGCTCGCGCTCATGCTGTATTGCTTTTGTAATGGAGGCGGGGCTAGCCATGATGCACCGCCCAATCCAATGTTTCCGCGAACAGATCGCGCAGAATTTCTGGACAGCCCTTGTCCCACAAGTCAGGTCCATAAGAAATTACTCTGTCTTGTGAGATATACACGGCAATGCAGGCCTGCAAAGGGTGGTCTGGCATTTTTTCCCAACGGCGCGGCCGGCACACCAGGGCAGTAGGAAAGTGCGTTGTGAGTCTGGCAAGATCTGCGCCGTCTCTGACGGCGATGGCATTCAACCCCCAGCTTTGGATACGGGACTCCAGAACGCTGACGTCACGGATATTATCGCCAGCAACAAGGATCACTTCATATTGGCTTATTGCCTGCTTCCTCGGTAACTGTTCCGTACTCGAAACGCGATGCCTCGCTCGTCTTGCGTTTCCAGACTGCTGTATCAGCTTTATCGTAGACACGCCGCGACCAACCCTTTACATTGCTTACGCCACTGACATGGCTTAACGCAGTAATCGCGTTCATCGGTAGCACAACATGGCTCATGGCCATTCCCTTTCTGGACGTCCCGGATAAGCAAGATACGTGAACGGTAGTCAAGCCTGTTTATACCAAGGCTGCTCGCCTGCTGAAGTAGCTGTTCATTATCCTGCATGGCTGATTTTCCGGGCGTTCGGAGGGTGAACCGGCTCATCCGTGGAAACGGGAAATGTAAACTGCGCCGCCATGCCGCGATTGGTATCAAGTTGCTGAGTTTCATCCTTTTTGAGATAAAAATACCCGGCACAGCTTAAGCCGCGGGCAAGATGCATGGGTTTGCTGTTGCCATCATGGCAAATGGCATAGGTAGTAATGGACGGATTGTGATGCTTGCACAAGGCCAAAACGGACAATCCACCCAGAGCAACATCGTCTATATCGGCAACGACGGCATCCACTATTCCCTTAAGAATAATATTGTATGCCTGTACATCACTGTGAACCACTTGTGCCTGCCGGCTATGTGCGTCCATCAAGGATGCGATGTGATTCCCGATCATGACATTTCCGGTCAGGATCAGGATAAGACCCCGGATGTCCTCAGGCATGATGAACCCGTGGAAGCAATACACGCGGCAAAAAATCTTTATGCATCAACTTATTGCCGGCATTCTTTCTTCCCTCATGACAATTTTCATAAAATTTTATTCCCGCGCGATACTTCGATTCGAATAGGCAACCTTGACCATACGGATTATGTGCATATATTGTTCAGAAAAAAAGATATGGTCTACTTGGGGATATTACTTACCTTACACTATTCCTGCATCAGATGGAGTACTCACGAGAAAGTGCAATGCGAACAACTTCAGGTAGGGTCTTTACTCCCAACTTTTTCTTGATCCGGGCGCGATGCACTTCGACTGTACGCGGGCTGATGTCAAGCTTGGCGGCAATCTGTTTGTTCATGTTTCCCTGCACCAGCAACTCCATCACTTCCCGCTCGCGTCTGGTCAGGCGGGCGAGGCGCTTGGCCTCTGCTATACGTTCACCTGTCCGGCCACTTGATGCCTTCTGTTGATTGAGGCAGCGCCGGATACGTTTCAACAACATCCCACTGTCAACAGGTTTTTCAATAAAATCGACAGCGCCCTCCTGCATCGCATGCACGGCCATAGGCACATCACCATAGGCCGTCATCATGATAACGGGGATTTCGATTCGCCGCGCCGTTAGTTCCCGCAGAAGCTCCAGGCCATTCATGTCCGGCATGCGCACATCAAGCAGGATGCAGGCAAACGTGGAAGCCTCATAGC
>CAZQZF010000227.1:0-3417 GCA_964597745.1 uncultured Zetaproteobacteria bacterium | reverse complement strand
CAAAGAGCTGTCGAAAATCCTAAGGGAGTACAATGGCTGCTAGTCTAGAGCCTATGGAATTCTGATGCAGCATGTAGAAGCATTCCGCGATGCCGGGCGTGTTGCCGCATTGTCACAGGAGATCAGCCGTACTGTAACGCAGCCCTGGACCTTGATGGAGGTCTGCGGCGGCCAGACGCATGCAATTCTGCGATACGGACTGGATCGTCTTTTGCCGGCAGGGATCGAGTTGATTCATGGTCCGGGTTGTCCGGTCTGTGTGACGCAGGCATCCATGATTGACAAGGCGATTGCGCTGGCGCATCTGCCGGATGTGCTGTTGGTTTCGTTTGGCGATATGCTGCGTGTTCCGGGCAGTGGCAAGAGTCTACAGCAAGCCCGCGCCGAGGGTGCAAATGTGCGCATCATCTACAGTCCCGCGGATGCATTGATCCTTGCCAGAACACATCCCGACAAATCAATTGTATTGTTTGCCGTCGGTTTCGAGACAACAGCTCCGGCCTTTGCATGTGTGCTTGATGCAGCAAAGAAAGAGGGCGTATCGAATCTGTTTATATTGTGCGCGCTTGTATGCGTGCCGCCGGCGATGATGGCAATCCTTGATGATCCGGATTGCCGCGTGCAGGGATTTCTGGCTGCCGGTCATGTCTGTACGGTGCGGGGCTATCGGGAGTATGAAGAACTGGCGGAACGTTATCGGGTGCCGGTCGTGGTTACCGGCTTCGAGCCCGTGGATATTCTCGCCGGCGTATTGGCTTGTGTGCGCCAGCTGGAGGTGGGAAACGCGCGGGTGGAAAATCTTTATCCGCGCGTGGTGAACCGGGACGGCAATGCCCGTGCCAGGGAACTGGTCGGCAGCGTATTTGAGGATTGTGACCGCCCGTGGCGCGGCATAGGACCCATTCCCCATGGATCGCTACGTATCCGCGAGAATTATGCCGATTGGGATGCTGAACGGCGTTTTAATTTAACCGCCGGGACAGGTGAGGATGTGACTCAATGCCGGAGCGCGGATGTCCTCGCGGGGAAACTTAATCCTGTCGATTGTCCATCTTTTGGCAGGCAGTGCACACCCGAGCACCCCATGGGTGCGCCAATGGTTTCTTCCGAGGGCGCGTGCGCTGCTTATTATCGTTACGGCACGCCGTCATGAAGGCTTGCCCGATAACTACGGACGCGGGCGAGCGCATCACCATGGCCCACGGTGGAGGCGGAGCTGCTACCCATCAATTGCTGGAAGATGTGTTCTACCCTGCCTTTTCCAATCCGTTGCTTGATGTGCAGCACGATGGCGCCATGTTCGAAGTTCCATCCGAAAGGCTGGCCTTTACCAGCGATGCCCATGTGGTTACGCCGCTGATTTTTCCCGGTGGAGATATCGGACGCATGGCGGTGTTCGGCACCGCCAATGATGTGGCCATGTGCGGCGCCGAGCCGCAATGGCTTTCGATTAATTTTGTTCTCGAAGAAGGTCTGCCGATTGGAATGCTGCGTCAAATCGTGGGCTCGATTGCGACAGCGGCACGGGAGGCGGGTGTTGTGATTGCCTGCGGAGACACCAAGGTGGTTGAGCATGGCAAAGCCGATGGCATGTATATCAGCTGTTCCGCTATCGGAATTCGCCATCATGATTCCACAATTGCGCCGCAATCCATTCGTGTGGGAGACAGTATTCTGATTTCCGGTGATGTTGGTCGTCATGGTATGGCTGTGCTGTCGGCACGGGAAGAAATTGCGCTGGAAGGACTCGTCAGCGATCTGGGACTTCTTTGGCCCCCGGTGCGGGCCTTGTTGGAGGAGAGTATCCCGGTTCATTGTCTGCGCGATCTGACGCGCGGCGGTCTGGCGGCGGCGCTGGTTGAAATGGCCAAAACCAGTGGCATGGGCATGCGTATCAAGGAGAATAGCGTGCCGGTTTCTGCCGCTGTCGGAAGTGCTTCTGAAATACTGGGGCTGGATCCCATGTCGCTCGCCTGTGAAGGGCGTATGGTGATTGTGGTCGATTCCATGGCCACAGATGAGGCGCTGGATATTCTGCATCGGTTTGATCCGGTCGCATCCCTCATCGGACATGTGACCCGCCACGCCGACGTGGTGTTGGAAAATCCTTACGGAACTGAACGCCTCATAATTCTGCCTATGGGTGAGCTTTTACCACGCATCTGCTGAGTTATACAATATTCTGTGAACCCCGACCCATCAGGCTTCCATGGATGCATCATATGTTCCCTGCCTGGCCAGACTATTCAGTCTTGACCGCTTCAGTAGCGCTTGCTGCGCATCCTTCACATTCTCCGCCTTGCCTTGCCAGACTTGGAGCACTGGTTGTTGCAGCGCCCGTCCATAGGAAATACTCAACAGCCACGGAGCATTGCCGCGCATCTGATTGATGGCGTTCAGGTTGGCCGTGGCCTCCTCCGGTCCCTGGCCTCCGGAGAGAAAATTGATGCTGGGCACAGCGGCCGGCACCTGTCGTTTGAGTACACGCAAGGTGGCTTCAGCCACTTCATCAGGGTTGGCCCGTCGGCAATCCTTACCCGGCAACACCATATTGGGCTTGAGAATCATGTGCTCCAATTCAATACCATGCAGGTGTAACGCATCGAATACGGCATGTAATACTGCTTCGGTTATTTCGGCGCAACGGCCGATGTCGTGGCCGCCGTCCATCAGCACTTCCGGTTCCACGATGGGGACAACGCCCAGTTCTTGGCAGACGGCTGCATAACGGGCCAGCATTTCGGCATTGGCATGCAGACTGAGCAGCGTGGGGTTGATGGTCGTAATGGGATAGACCTCGCGCCATTTGGCAAAACGGGCGCCTGATTTGATGTGTTCCGACAGCCGACCTGTCAGTCCGTCCAGTCCGCGGGTAATTTTGTCGCCGGGTGCGCCGGGCAGGGCTTCGGTACCCTTGTCCACCTTGATGCCGGGTACGATATGCTGCGACCATGCGGTTTCCGGCAGGGACGTGCCCGCGTCATCTTTCTGGTTCAGTGTTTCTTCGAACAGAATGACGCCCGAGATGTATTCGCCCAGGCCGGGCGTGGAAAGCAACAGGGTGCGGTAGGCGCGGCGATGTTCTTCCGTGCTTTCCACGCCGATGGCGTCGAAGCGCTTCTTAATCGTGGGTGTGCTTTCATCTGCGGCCAGAATACCCCGATGATCATCCACCATGTCCTTGATCGTATTTTCAAGCATGTCCTGCGTCTTCATAATTGCCTCCTGATTACAATTCCTCTTCGGGATCAATGACAGCATCCATTTTAGACCATCTCGTGATACTTGCGACGGATTTCATTAATATTTACTCTGGGTTTCGGTAGATGCATACCGAGTGATTCCAGTTGATTCACGACAATTTCTGATATCGCTAAATTGCGGAACCACTTGTGATTGGCCGGAATCACATACCAT
>CAZQZF010000226.1:0-3463 GCA_964597745.1 uncultured Zetaproteobacteria bacterium | reverse complement strand
AATCAATACCTTCCACTCTGCACGCACTTCCAACTGCTTTTTCTAGGATGATTGAGTCCATCTCCAACCTTCCCATAGCCCTGGCTCAGTCATAATCATTGTCTCCAGATAACGGGAGTAATCTTTAAATACTGTGTCTAAAGAAGAATTATTAACGGGCATGATCACTAATTTGAAGTCATCATTTCTGACCCAGGATAAATAGGCTGCTACAACAGGATAATTTTTCTTCAGGGCAAGTTCGACACTCCCCGTTGGGAAGGTGACTCCATGTTGGAATAAATGACAATATTTTACTCTTTTATAGGTAGCGGGAACGGGAACGTCATTCAAGGTGACTACAATTTGATGGTCATCGATTGCTCTGATAATTGAGCGGGCGCTCCCTTGCTTTGGTGCTACATATAATATCTTTCCGCCAGATAGACGGGACTCAATATTTTTCAAACCTTGCATATGATACAACACCTTCATGATGGATGGGACTTCTTCCGGGGAAGCTGCAATAACACTTGTGCGATATCCCATTAATCCGAACAGAGCAGCAATTAAGGCTTTATAGTGATGATGATATGTCATCACCAACAGGCCTGTTCCGGATTGTATAGCGGCCTGGATATGCTCATAGCCAACTATGCTCACATGCTTTGCTAACCAGTCATGATCAAGCTTGTGCACATGGAATATTTTGCTTCGTGCGATCCCTTTATGTCTCAAATAAGAGTGCCACACAAAATCCGTATCTACTGTCATTATTTCCATGTGGCTTGTGATGGATTGGCAAACGAGTGTCCTTTCGCTTTTATCGTAGCCAATCCATTGAGCTATACGGGCTGATAACCGGTTGCTCACGGTATGCGGAAGGGATTGTGATATAAATTTTATAATCAGGTGAAAGATTAGATCTCTTATCATAGAAGCCATTATAAGCGGGATCGCTGATGTTAACCTTAACTGTTTTTGTCGTGTGCCGGTAAGGTCCACTTGTGCTCTATCCAGAGCATCCCTAATTCCGGGTGTTTACTGGATATAGCGTACGATTCCGTAGTGAACTCATGAATAAGACGAAGCGCAGATTCATCCGCAACCATCCCTTTTAGCTTAATGACTCCAGCCCCTAATGGAAATGATGGTATCTCAAGTTCAAAAATTTGTGTTTTCTCAAAGTTGATAGCATCCAGGCCGGCCTCTTTTGTGGTGGTTCCAAACACCAATTGACCATCAGGTTTGGTGATGCCTATCCCAAGATGCCCCTTGGCCGGATCATTCGGGCACTTTGTTCTTATCCGGATAATAACTGTTTGGAACAGATCAACCTTCTTAAGGATGTTTCCGCTAATGTCTATCATTGTGATTGAATCTATCATAACCTCAGGTAAGTTTGACTGGGCTGTTTTGGAAGGAGGAAGCGAAGATGCTTTCGGCTCAGCCTGCTCTGACTCCAGATATGACAAGTATGAGCTGATCACTTCAGCGGAATCTCCAATCGCCTGCATGCAGCCATTATTGAGCCAAAGGGTTTGATCGCATAGCTCCTTGACCAGATACATACTATGACTGCAAAAGAGAATGGTCTTGTCCTCTTCCCTGAACCGCATCATTCGATCAACGCACTTTTTTTGAAATGCCTGATCGCCAACGCTCAAGGCCTCATCAATAATAAGAACATCAGGATCGATACTGGTTGCGACCGCAAATGCCAGTCGAACATGCATTCCGGAAGAGTAGGTTTTCACAGGCTGCTCTATGTATTCGCCAATATCCGCAAAGTCGGCAATTTCTTCAAATCTGGCATCAATTTCATCTTGACTTAGGCCATTGATTGCCGCATTCATGTAAACATTTTCCCTGCCGGTAAAATCCGGATTGAATCCGGCTCCAAGCTCAAGCAAGGCAGCAACTCGTCCATCAACCTCAATAGAGCCCTGACTAGGGTTCAACGTGCCACAGATTAGCTGCAACAGTGTGGATTTCCCTGCCCCGTTTCGTCCGATAATGCCCATTGTTCCACCACGTTTCATTTCAAATGACACATTATTAAGAACTGAAACATCATGATAAAACTGTCTTTTTCCCCGCCATATTGTCTGCTTTAAGCGGTCATGTGGTTTATCATAGAGCTGATAGGACTTACTCAAGCTTGTTGCGCGAATCGCAAATTCAGAGAACATCGGCAAATCCCTTGCGGGTCTTCTGGAACCAGAACAGTCCCAGCCAGGCGACAAGAAGACTGATCAGCAGATAGAGACCCAGCCCTGCCCAGTTTGGTAGATTCCCCATTAACAGCACTGCCCGCGTCTGTCCAATCATAAAGGTCAATGGGTTCAGATACAGATATCCCCGATAGGCCTCAGGCAAAGAAGATATTGGATAAAATATTGGACTAAGAAACATCAGCGCCATCGTCACCAGTCCCATGGCCTGGCCCACATCCCGTACAAACACGCCGAATGAAGCCAGAAACCATGATGCGCCCATGGTCAGGAGCAACAATGGAGATAGAACGACTGGCAGGAAAATCACCGTCCAGTGAAATCCGCCATTGGTCCATGCGATAAAACCGAGCAAAACCAGCAGGCTCATGCCGGCATGAAACAGAGCAGATCCCATGGCAATCCATGGCAGGATTTCCAGGGGAAACACCACCTTCTTGACGTAATTGACATTGCTCAGGATGAGCCCGGGGGCACGGTTTATACAGTCGGCAAAGAAGGCATGCACAATCAACCCTGAAAACAGTACAACCGCGAAATTCATCTTGTTGCCTGTATCCACACCCCAGCGGGCCTGAAAAACAACACTGAATACAAAGGTGTAGACAGCCAGCAGCAGCAGGGGGTTAAAAAATGACCAAAATAACCCCATGACTGATCCACGATAACGGCCAATCACATCCCGTTTGGTCATTTGCCAGATTAGATAGCGATGCCGCCATAAACTCAGAAATATCATTGGCGGGCTTGTAGAATAGTTCGGCGTCATCTTTCCTCTTTACAAAATCTCAAACATGTATCTTACAACGATTTATTCAGCACTTCTCCAGCCAGCCGGGCGCGCAGGCGGTGCGCGCGCACAATTGCCTTCAAGTCATCCATGGACTGCCCGAAATCATGGTTAATGATACGGAACTCGGCATCATCCGCATGCATGATTTCCTCCTGGGCTCCCGCCATACGCCGTTCAATTATCTCTGAGCTGTCCTGGCCCCTCCGCAGTAATCGTCTCCGTAATTCCTCGATTGAGGGAGGCAGTATAAAAACACGACAGACGTCAGGCATCTTGTCCGCAACCTGCCGGGCGCCCTGCCAGTCAATCTCAAGCAGGACGTCATCACCTTTGGCCAGCATGGTCTCGACGTCGCGGGATAGCGTGCCGTACAGATTTTCATGTAGCGCGGCATACTCAAGAAAGGCGCCATACGCAGACTGATCCCGGAATGAGCCGACGGCTATGAAATAATAGG
>CAZQZF010000225.1:0-3502 GCA_964597745.1 uncultured Zetaproteobacteria bacterium | reverse complement strand
AATGGGTGGCCGGTTTACGTCGGAATCACCGGCCGGTTGGAATCGGAATACTCAATCTGCCCTCGACGCTGCGGGCGCTGGAAGACCCGGAGCTGTTTCTTGGCGGTCTGGAGCCGGCCAGTATGCTGATCCTCGACGAGGTGCATCATCTGGATGATCCCAGCCGTCTTCTGAAGGTTGCCGCCGATGAATATCCCCGCCTGAAGGTGCTTGCCACCGGTTCTTCCACGCTGGCGGCAACCCGCAAGTTTCGCGATGCGCTCACCGGGAGGAAGCAGGCGATACATCTCTGTCCGATCCTCTGGAATGAGTGCGCCGAACCATTTGGCGTACGCAATCTTGATCGCCGTCTGTTGCATGGCGGTTTGCCGGAGGCGTTGCTGGCAAAGCGCAAGAATCCTGTTTTTTTCAATGAGTGGATCGACAGCTTCTATGCGCGGGATATCCAGGAACTGTTTGGCATCCGCAATCGACAGGGATTTCTCTCCCTGTTCCGGCTGCTGCTGCGCCAGAGCGGGGGGCAACTGGATTACAGCCAGATGGCAAACTTGTGTGAGTTGAGCCGCCCTACCGTCAAGGCGCATATCGAGGCCATGCAGATTGCCCATGCCGTACATCTGCTGCGGCCCTTTCATGGCGGAGGCAAGCGGGAGATTGTCAACCGACCGAAATGTTACGCCTTCGACACCGGCTTTGTGACCTTTGAAAAGGGCTGGGATACGATTCGTGATGATGACCGGGGTTTGCTCTGGGAGCATCTGGCGCTGGATGCATTGCGTTTCCGTTTTGGGGATGAAAACCTGTTCTACTGGCAGGATAAATCGCATCGCGAGGTTGATTTTGTAGTTCGCCGAAGCCGCAACCGCGTGGATGCCATTGAGTGCAAGATCAATCCCGACAAGCTGAATCCGGAGACAATCCGGGCATTCCGCTCTCTTTACCCGAAGGGTGAAAATGTTCTGCTCTGCCCGGTAGTGAAGCAGCCCTATCGTATTCGCAGGGGAGGAGTCGTGATTACCGTCTGCTCCACACGGGATATACCATGAGCTTCCGCTTCTGGCGCAGAATACACATTGCTCCCGGTGTGACCCTGAACCTGAGCAAGACAGGTGGGTCGCTGTCGTTCGGGGTGCATGGTGCGCATTTCACGGTTGGGCCGCATGGCAATCGTGTGACAGCAGGCATTAATGTGAATAGAAAGAAAGGGAAAAGGTTATCGCCTTTAAGTTGCTCGCGTGAGGGATTAAATAATTCCGCCTATGGCTGCCTTGCAGATATTGATAACCGAACTCGGGAAAAGGCCAATCACAACCACGGCAATTGCCGTGATAACAACCGTGCCCTGCATCAGACGATTCTCCACGAAATTGAAGGCGACCCGTTCCTCATCGAAATAGATGTATTTGACCACGCGCAAATAGTAGAAGGCGCCGATGACGGAAAAAACAAGGGCGGTCAGGGCCAGATACAGGTGCCCGGCCTCAACCGCGGCAATGAAGACCACGTACTTGGCCCAGAACCCGCCGAGGAAGGGAATGCCGGCCAGCGAGAACATGAACAGCGTCATGGCAAAGGCGTAGCCGGGGCGCACCTTCGACAACCCCGCGAAATCATCCAAAAGCTCGCCCTGAATACCCTCGCGCCGCATTAGCACAATAATAGCAAACGCCCCCATATTCATGAACAGATACACGGTCAGATAGACCAGCACGCCTGTATAGCCATCCGCGTTGGCGGCAATCAGGCCCAGCATGGCGAAGCCGACGTGGCCAATGGTGGAGTAGGCAAGCATGCGTTTGATATTGCGCTGAAAGATGGCCGCCAGATTTCCCACGGCCATCGTCAATACCGCAAGCCATATCAGCAGGGAAGTGTAATCGGTCTGGAATGCCGGAAATGCGTCCGCCAGCACGCGGATAATAATGGCAAATCCCGCCACCTTCGGACCGATCGACATAAAGGCCGTGATCGGCGTCGGCGCTCCCTCGTAGGCGTCCGGCGTCCACATATGGAAGGGCGCGACTGAAATTTTGAAGGAGAATCCGGCAAGTAGCAGCACCAGGCCGAGCATGACAGGCAGTCTTGCATCAGCCCTCGCATGCGCCAGTGAATGACCTATCACGGCGAAATCGAAACTGCCGGTAACGCCATAGGTAAAGCTGATGCCATACAGCAAAAGACCAGAGGCGAGCGATCCCAGAATGAAGTATTTCAGCGCCGCCTCGCTTGAACGTAACACATTGCGCTGATAACCCACCAGTACATAGATGCACAGCGCCATAAGTTCCAGCCCCAGATACAGGGTGACAAAATTCGGAGCGGAGGTCATCAGCATCATGCCCAACGTGCCAAACAGCATCAGGGAATAATATTCGCCCGTGTTGGGCTCATCTTTCATGTAGTTCAGACTGAGGATAATGCCCAGAAACGTACCGCCGTAAATCAACAGCTTGGCATAGCTGGCGAAGGGATCGAGCACAAAAAAGCCGTAAAACGCATTCACCGAATCCGGACTTGCAAGTTCGAGCGTCAGCATGGCCGCAATCGCACAGGCGGCCATCGCCGCATAAGCGCTCCATTGCTTGTGCTCTTTCGACAGAAACAGATCCCACAGCAGAATCGCCATGGCCATGACAGCCATGAATATCTCCGGAACCAGCGGGGTAATGTTGGGGAGCGGGATTATCACATTCGTCATCGTATCAGCCTCAGCGCATCACAATTTACCGTAATCATCTGTTTCCCATGACCATCGCGACATTCCCGACATCATTCGCCGACATCTGCTGAGCCAGATGATCAACACTGACCTGCATGACATCGAGAAAAGGCGCGGGATGCAGACCTATCCAAAATGTAAATCCTACCAGAAACACCAGCGTAGCGATTTCCCGGCCTTTTAAATCGATCAGTACAGTCCCTTCTTTCCTGGTATTTACCCCCCATACCATACGCTGGAACATCCACAGCATATAGGCGATGGCAAGAATAATGCCCACAACGGCCACAAAGCCCACCCATAGATTGTGCTGAAATGCCCCTACCATGACCAGAAATTCGCCCACAAACCCGTTTGTACCCGGCACGCCAAATGAGGAGAAAGAAAAGATTGCCAGCAAGGTCACATAAATGGGCATGCTTTTTCCAAGCCCGCTACAGTCCGTGATCAAACGACTATGAGTTCGCTCATAGATCATTCCCACGCAAAGAAACAAAGCCCCTGTGGTAATGCCATGATTGATCATCTGCAATAACGCACCCTTCATGCCCATCTGGTTGAACACGAATATACCGAGCGTCACGAACCCCATGTGGGCGACGCTGGAATAGGCCACCAGTTTTTTCAGGTCGGTCTGCGCTATTGCCATGTAGGCGCCATAAATGATTGCCACCAAAGATATGGCAATCACAAACGGGGCCATTAATACGCTCGCGTCGGGCACGATGGGGAGAGAGAAACGCATAAATCCATATGTTCCCATCTTAAGCATCACGCTGGCCA
>CAZQZF010000224.1:0-3502 GCA_964597745.1 uncultured Zetaproteobacteria bacterium | reverse complement strand
CATCAGTGAACTCAGCCATCAACCGGACAGGTCGCCCTGCCATATCCATCAACTGACGCATCGCCGCCTGCATCTTTACGGGGTCAGGCAATCATCCACGCCGGCAGGCGAAGGCCGATGGGTTTCGGATATCTCGCGGCTTGCGCTCCCGACCGGTATCCACCGTCTACTACAAAAGCACGGGATCCATAGCTAACCCGTGAAATCTGATGAAAAATGCACAGGATATTTTACCGCCTGTCTGCATGCGTTCCGCACAGGCAGGCGGAGGACGCAGAGAAAGACAAGAGAGGAAAGACAAAGATGTTTTTTTATTTTTCTCCTCTGCGAGCCCCTGCGACCTCTGCGGTGGAAGTATTGGCCTTTGTTCTCCGTGTACCCCCCTATGCCCTCAATGCTTCAATCCTGTTTGGCGCCGGCTCTGCCGGGTTGGGGAAAGGCTGATCGAATCAGCGCTTCCCTGACAGAACCCGAAGTTCCACCCGCCGGTTTCTGGAACGTCCGGCACGGGTGTGGTTGTCGGCGACAGGCCGGGTTTCCCCGTAACCCTTGAGGGTTAGACGATTTGGCGATATACCGCCGGAAACAAGGTAATCGAAGACGCTTTGCGCCCGGCGCTCGGATAGGCGCTGATTGTAGGCGGCTGGGCCCAACCAGCAGGTATGGCCATCCAGCTCCAGTTTCAAGGCAGGCAATTTCTTCAGTTTGATTAACGCCTTGTCCAACTTCTGTTTGTTGCGTTCAGAGATCTCGGCGCTGTCAAATTTGAATTGCACGTCCGTGATCTTTGTGATCTTTGCGATCGGAGCCGGAGGAGGCAACTTTTCTTCCTCCATGCATCTGTGGTTTATGGCAGCCTGGTAGGCATTCTGGGCTTGCTTCCGCACCGTGACTTGTAGCTCGGCCTGCTCTGTCGGCTCGCCATCACCTTCCGAATACTCATGGGCCAGGACGTAAAAGTTTGACTGGGCTCTGGCCATTTCTTCCGGAGCGCATTTCTCGGCGCCAGCCTTCCGAGCTTTTTCAAGGGCCTGACTGACACCGAGAAGTTCTTGAATGCCGATCGGCCAAGGCGCTGCAACAACTGATTTCATCCGTCCATAATCGCTAGCCATGTGCAGAAACTTGCGTGCGCCGCCCAAGTCATGCTGCTCCTTCTCCATAATAGCGATAAGGGCAAGCTTCCCGGCAAGAAGGGAGGAATAATCGGGTTTTCCCTCCATTTCATGCAGAAGAACCCTTGCATCGCCTTCTGTATCAGGGATCAGTCTCGCCAGCGTCTCCTGAGGATTTACACATATCAGTAAATAGCCGATAATAGTCCACACTAAAAGGTTTCTCACTGCTCCGACTCCTGCATTGAATTTCTTACGAATCATAAACGCTATATCCTGATGATGCCTACATCTAATTTTTCACAAAGCAGGCGCCTGGCTTTATTTCGAGGCTGAAGTTGAATACCACCACTCTACTGTAAATACACTAAGTTAAACTGACCAGAACAGAGTTTGGACGTTCAAAAAGATCCGAGATACAGTAGGAGAATGAAAGGCCTGCTGATTGCCCTGTTATTCATCATTCCATTCGCCGCACAAGCCGCAAAGTTGGATACCGGCATGGTGGTTGCCGCCGAACCGCGGGCGGCTGAAGCCGGGGTGGCTATGCTGCAAAAGGGCGGTAATGCCTTTGATGCCGCAGCAGCTACGGCGCTGGCCCTGGGCGTGGTCGAACCGGGCTCCTCGGGTATTGGCGGTGGGGGCTTTTTTCTTCTCTATATTGCCAGGGAAAGCCGCTATGTGATGATCGATGCGCGCGAAATGTCACCAAAACTGGCAGGGCATGGTGAAGTGTACCGGACACGGTCCAGCATTGACGGACCACAGTCGGGAGGAGTCCCGGGCCTGATTGCAGGCGTGGAACGGCTGATTTCACATTACGGAAGGTTGACGCGCATGCAGGTCACGCAACCTGCCATTAAACTGGCGCAACAGGGATTTGAAGTATCATCCCGTCTCAGACGGATGTTGAAATGGCGCGGCAAGGTGTTTAACGATGCCGCCAGACGTATATTCCTTAAAGGAAAAATCATCCGGCAGCCGGCGCTGGCCGGTACCCTGAGCCGGTTTGCCAGGCGCGGCGCCGGTGATTTTTATCGCGGCGAAACCGCCGGACGCATGGTTGCGGACCTGAAACGCGACGGAGGCTTAATTCGGCTGCGGGATTTGGCAAATTACCGTGCCATCGAGCGAAAACCGGTACAATTCGACTGGCAGGGATACCACTTTGTATCCCCGGCGCTGCCCTCCTCGGGCGGTATGACCCTGGCCGAGATCTTCGGCATGCTGAAGGATGACAATCTGAAGGCCATGACCGGAACGGATCGCATACACCTGTTGATTGAGGCCATGAAACGCGCCTACCGTGATCGCAACCGGAATCTGGGCGATGCTGATTTTATCTCCATTCCAAGGGATTATCTCAACCCGAAACGACTGAAAAAGCTACGCGGTTCCATCCGCATGGATCGAGCTACGCCATCATCTGAGCTGGGCCGTGTAGCTGAGCCGGCGGGCAGTGCGGTCAACACGACGCATTTCTCGATCATTGACAGGGAAGGCAACATGGTCGCGGCCACGCTCTCCATCAATTATGGCTTCGGCTCCGGCTATGTCTCACCCTCCACCGGGATCCTGCTCAATGACGAGATGGATGATTTCGCGACGCGCCCGGGCAGGCCGAATGCCTATGGCCTGGTGCAGGGGAAGGCCAACGCGGTGGCGCCCGGCAAGCGCATGTTGTCCTCGATGACGCCTACGTTCGTGATTGGCCCGAATCGCACGTTCATCATCGGTACGCCAGGCGGCTCCCGCATCATCTCCATGGTGATGCTGGCCAGCCTCGGTTTTATGCGGAATGAAACCCCGCCAGCGGACTGGGTGAATGCGCCGCGGTTTCATCATCAGTTCCTGCCGGATGTGGTGCAATATGAGCAGGGCGCCTTTCCAAAGGCAGTCGCCGCCAAACTCAGCAAGCGCGGCCACCACCTGAAACGGATTCATAACTATGGCAACATGCAAGCGATTCTCTGGAATCGGAGAACCGGTACGCTTTCCGGCATTACTGATCGGCGCGGAGAAGGCGTAGCCTTCCCTACAGGAGTTAGAAAATGAGCATTGATGGAGATTTGCTTGCAAGTTTGATGGCCGATCATGGCGTTGGCGTAACGACCGTTGGCACATACTAAATCAAGAAAGCCGATATGGACTATTTTGAATAAACCTAGAAAAAGCAGTTGGAAGTGCGTGCAGAGTGGAAGGTATTGATTTGAAGGGCGTAATGAAAAAATGCGTCGTCACCTTATTGGTGATGAGCACTTTTTTCATATAGCCAGGCGAATCAAGAACTTGCGCTATGTGTGTGTGACCAACTGCTTTTTCTAGGATAAAGGAGGGCTCTTCAACGCTTATGTACGGTAAAAAAGAGGGTGGTAATGCCCGGATAC
>CAZQZF010000223.1:0-3522 GCA_964597745.1 uncultured Zetaproteobacteria bacterium | reverse complement strand
GCCCATGCATATGCAAAGGCAAGTTTTCATAACCGTTATCCGGATCGTATAGCGACCGTGCTGGCAACCGGAGAAATACGTGTCAATCAATACATGCTCCTGTTCAACCTGTATTGTTCATAAGGCACACATGGTTTAAGCATCGAGCCCACTATGATATAAAAGGCTTACTTTCGCTAGCCAACATCATAATATTGCTCCTATGAACAATAAGCTTGTTATTATCTTGACCAGTCTGGACAACCCTGCCACTGCGAAAGACCTGGCCCGGCAAATGATAGAATCAGGACTTGCCGTATGCGTACAGATTTCCGCCGCTGGAGAATCCATCTATCGCTGGCAAGGCAAGACAGAGTCGGCAGCGGAGCATTATCTGACCATTAAGACGACGATTGGAAGGCTTGAAGACGCGCTCGACTGGCTGCGTAAACACCATCCCTATGACATACCGGAACTTGTCTGGTGGCAGGTCAACGCGGACAGTCGTTATGCTGCATGGGCCGGGAAACGCCTTGAAAGATGAGTTTTTCGATTGGCTTAAATAGCACCTAGCAGGCTTTATGGCGCCAGAATCGTGTCGCCCCCCTCATCGCCCAAATCTTCCTCAAAATCATCCTCGAATGCCGGTGCGGGCGGATTGCCGTCGTAGATCAGGAACGTACGGTGCTGGGTCCAGCCCTCACGTGTGAAAATGTAGGGGTCCAGCGCCATCTCATTGACAAAGCGGATGGAGTTCTCAGCCCTCGAACGCAGATCCAGTACGCCCAGGACGGCAACGGGCACAGTGACATAGGCATTAAGATACAGGCCGGCCCAGAACAAGCCGTTGGTCAGTGTGGACACGACCAGGTCAGGCGTGTCGCGTGCGGTATTCGGACCCAGTAAAGGATAAACGAGATAGGCCCCCTGCGAGGCCCCCCAGACGCCAAGCGTCTGGCCGAAATCCTCATCGTGTTTTTCCAGACCCATGCCGGTGGCTACGTCAAACAGACCGCCAACGCCGAAAACAGTATTCACAATCAGACGGCCCGTATCTGAAAAACCCCGTTTGCCTTTACCTTGCAGGAAGTCATTGAGAATCGTGTCGGGATAATGTGCATTATCAAAGAAATTGGAGACAGAGGTGCGCACCGGCTTTGGCGTCACCTTCACATATCCCGTGGACGCGGGCTTGAGTAACACCTTGTCGATGGCATCGTTGAATGAGTAGAATCCGCGGTTCATCTTCTCGACCGGATCATAGGACCCATCCGGGTGCGGACCGCTGGCGCAGCCGGTCATCATGGCTGCCGCCAACACTACCAGACACATTCGTAATCGAATGTCTGAACATGACCTGAAGCCAACACTCAAAAAAAACTGATTCATGATCCCTCCTCGGGACTGTATTTTATGATGAATTCTCACCAAAAACAATTATCGGGCCTCATTATTATGGACCTTCTCCTTTAGCCTGGAAATCAGGACGTCGAATCCCTGTTTTCTCATGACAGATGAATAATCCGCACGCTTCATAGCCAGATCGCTGACGCCATCGGCAATGATGTTGGCAATTCGCCAGCCTGCCGCCGAATGACGCATAAGATAGTCAAGATGCACCTTGCTGCCATCGGACTTAATCAACAGCGTCCGGACAAGCACGTTGCCTCCGGGGCGCTTCTGTTCCGATACGACGTGAAAGGATTCACCATTATAGTCATCAAACCTGTCCGCATAGGTCGAAATGCTCAACTGTTTGAATGTCAAGATGAATAGCGCCTTCTGATCCTTGCTCAAATGACGCCAGTTGCGCCGTCCGAGGGTGATCCGGGCGGCCAGGGCAAGATTGTGACTCTTGTTGACAGCTGGAGCCAGCCGCTTGTAGCGGCCGCTATATCCCAATATGCCGGCCTCCTTCATCGTGGACAACAGCGCGGACTGAAAGCTCTGCACAACGTCACTGGCGCTACTTACAGGTTCCGCCATCACCGGATTTGAGGTCAGGGCAAGAATCATGATGGCCGGGAAAAACCATCTTCTATTACAATCAGTAACCATTATAATCCGCGGATTCCATCAGCATGGTAGATCCTTCCCTTCCATCTCGATCGCTCACCGCACCAGTAGCGAAAGGCTGAAATCCAGGTGATGGACAGATACAGCATCCCGGCCAGGGGCAAAGTCAGTCCCCATATTAGGCCGCTCCTGTAAAAGCGCAACACAGGAGAATAGGTGATGGTCATGAAGATTAAGGCGATCAAACATACCCCCCTGGCAGTCATTCCGGGGAAAAACAGACCGGCAACGGGGAGCCAGAAGGCAATCACCATCAGTAGAGTGCACAACAGCAACAGGGGGATCGAATAATGCAACTGGGTAAAGGCCGTGCGTGAAATCATAGCGATGATAGTTCGAAGGTTATATTGACGACGAATTCGTGCTGAATGCGTTAAACCAATCCATGTCTTAAATCCCGATTCCCTGGCCTTCCTGGCCAGGGCGCAATCATCAATCAACGCAGCCTTAAGGGAGGAAAACCCGCCAAGCTCGTTCAGCAAGCGTGTTTCCAGCAATATCACGCCACCCGCCGCCGCCGCCACCCTGGTATTTTCCGAGTTGGACAGATAAAACGGGTACAACAATTTAAAGAAATAGACAAAGGCCGGCATCATCAGCCGTTCCCAGAATCCATCCAGCCGCGGAGCCGCCATCAGCGAAATAAAACCGATGCCCTCCGCCTGCATCTTGTCGCGCAGTGTGGCCAGAATTCCCGGTTCAAGTTCAATATCCGCATCCATCAACAGGGTGAGCGGGGTATGAACATGAGCAAGGCCCTGTTCGAGCGCCCACAGTTTACCGCTCCAGCTCACGGGACGAGGTTTTCCATGAATAACAGTTAAATTTTCCAGGGCCGCCTGGCGTGCCGCATCAGCCGTCCTGTCACTGGAACAATCATCAATGACAATCGCCTTCAGACCGCCGCCCTGCCGGGCAAGGGCGTTCAACGTGTCAAGGATATGTCCGGCCTCATTCCTGGCTGGAATCAGCACCGAGATATCCGAGAGGTCTGCAGCCCCAGGGCGGGGGTTTGCATCAATTTTTTCCCGTGTGTTCCAGGCCCGCCAGGACAGCAGAAGAATGGCAAACCACAAGAGCGCCGCCGGTATAACCAGATACGCTCCGTAGCCCGTCATAACAGAGGCGTGACGGCGTTGCTCAGAAAAAAGTCCATCCATCTACACGCAGACAGGCGGGCGCCATAATGACTCGTTACAAAGTCATTATTCATTGCTTACTTGAGAATTGATCTTGATCGGGATTATTTCAGGTTCTTTATACGCTGTCGGTAATTCCGGAGCCATAGGCCCATCGTTCCGGGGTCCGTGCAGGAATACGCCGAGGGCCTTCAGGGGATGATTGACGGTATCATTAACCGCCGTAGGCTCATAGCCGCAGTGGGCCATACAGTTGGTGCATTTGGGATTGCGGCCCGTACCATAGCGCTCCCACTGCTTCTCCTCCATCAAGGCCCGAAACGTTGGA
>CAZQZF010000222.1:0-3545 GCA_964597745.1 uncultured Zetaproteobacteria bacterium | reverse complement strand
AGAATGGTGCAATCCTGCATAATTCGCAATCGCCTGCATCGTGTATCCATGCTCCCGATAGGCTTCACGCATCCAGTCGCTTCGGGCTCTATTCTCCCGTGCAATCCTGGAAAGTGGCAGGTGCCTCAACAACTTCTTTCGCTTCGGAACCTCTCCCGTAACCTTGCCGGTCTCCCTCTGCAACCGCCCCCTAAACGCGTCATCGCCCAGAATATCCGGACCGTTCAACAATCTCCAGGGAGAAGATGTGAATTTTCCCCTTACAAAACCGGCATAGGCTCTCCGGGCTTCCGTCGCATTCTTGCCAAATTGCGATAGCAACCAGCGATCCTCCAGAAAATCCGGTGCAGGCAACTCCCCGGCTGTCACCAGATAACTGCTCCAGGGCCAGTCACCCACATCTTCAACCATGCCGGCGGCAACAGGGTTTTGAACAATGTACCGACTCAACTCAAGCAGATAGGCATCCCTGTCCACAACGATGGATTTGAATCTGCCCTGAAAGATATGCCCGACACGCCCATGTTTGCGATTGAACTTCTGGGTATATACGCCATTAAGCTGACGCATGCCCCGGCTCAGATTCGGCTGCGGGGTCTCAATCATCAGGTGATAATGGTTTGTCATCAGACACCAGGCGTGGCATAGCCAACCAAACCGCTCCACTACCTGTCCCAGAACATCAAGAAATATCTCCCGATCATCATCCGACAGATAAATATCCGCTCGGGCATTGCCTCGGGAGGTTACATGGTAAACAGCGCCTTCATATTCAATTCGCAATGGCCTTGCCATGACAAGACTCTAACATTCAAAATCCGCGAAACAAGACCTGCCCCCTTCTTTTGACCCCTTCTTTCTCTACGGGGTTATTATATTTTGCGCAGGCATACCTTTTTGATTGTGTGGCCGCTTACCTCAATCAATTCAATGTGCAGCCCGTCAAGTGAGATGCACAGACTTTCCCGCGGTTGCTCGCCAAGAAGTTCCACGATAAAACCGCCAATGGTCGTGGCGCCCTCTTCCGGAAGGTCCAGATCCATGGTTTGATTGATATCATGCAGGCTGGCGGTGCCGGATACCACAAGAGAACCGTCCGGTTGCGGCCACAGTTCCTCGACCTGTGGCTGATCGGATTCATCCACGATCTCGCCGACGATCTCTTCAATGATATCTTCAAGCGTGATCAGCCCCTCGATGTCTCCGTATTCATCAACTACAATGGCCATGTGTTGGTGCCGCGCCTGGAAATCAAACAGTTGAGCCAGAGCGTTTTTGCTGGCGGGAATGTAGGGCGGATCTTGCCATATATGGGTATTAACCAGTTGAGTCCGGCTATTTCGCGCCTTGATGAGGTCACGCAGGTGTACAATACCGATCAGCCTGTCACAGCTATCTTCAAAGACTGGATACCTTGAGTGGGGCTGACGGATCGCTTCTTGCAGGCATTCACTGACATTACTGCTGGCATCAAGCATGATCATGTTGCGTTTCGGGGTCATCAATGCCTTCACCGGCACCTCGTGCAGGCTTAGACTATTGGCAAGCATCTGTTCTCTGGCCTTGTCCAGGATGCCCGTTTCCGCACCGATATCGATGATGGCGGCTATTTCTTTACGTGTTAGTTCAGACTCCGCCTTTTTGGGAACGCCAAGCAGATTTTTCAGAAAATTAATTGCAGCCATCAGGGTGGATACAAGCGGATACAGGAGCCGTTGAATCCACATCAAAGGCTTTGCCACCCGGCAGGAGAGCCATTCCGCATGAGCGACAGCCACGGTTTTTGGCAGAATTTCGGCAAAGATCAGGATAACCATGGTCATGGCTATGGTGGCATAGGCAATGCCGGCATCTCCAAATTCAGCCACAAAAATGGCCGTTGCCAAACTGGTTGCCGCAATATTTACAAAGTTATTACCCAGAAGAATCATAGTCAGCATGCGCTCGGGTTGAGTGAGAAGCTGCTTAGCCTTTTCGGCGCCTCGGTTTCCGGATTTGGCGAGCATACGGAGCCGAAATCGCCGAGCCCGGGTAAGGGCCGTTTCCGAGGCGGAGAAGAAAGCCGAGAGCAATAGCAGAAAAAATAGAATCCCTACGGCTGAGGGCCATTTAAGGCCGATCATGTCAGGTCTAATTCTCCACCCAGTATTGAATCAGCCGGACCCCAAAATATGACAAAAGCAACAGTACGTAGGCAGTCAGCACCATGATACTGATGCGTTTGCCATGCCACCCACTGCGTTTGCTCATCAAGTGTAGCCATAATAACAGCCCCCATGAGAAAAGAGACAATAGCACCTTGTGTGTCAACAGGGTGATGCTGGACATTTCTTCCCATTGCCAAATCAGACCCAGAGCGATGCCAATGCCCAGAAGCCAGACAGCCATGCGAATCTGCGCCGACATGTAATTACTGATCTCTTGCAGAGAAGGCAGGTGCTGAATGAGCTTGTTGATGCGTTTTCGTTTCAGGGACCGGTCGATCTGGAGATACATCAGGGCATGTGCGGCGGCCAGCGTCAGGACGGCATAGGACAGGAGGGAAATGAGTAGATGTCCCGCCTCAAGGGCCGATGTCGTCTTGATCCAGACCAGGCGATCATCCGGTAACCATGGGAGCAATAGTAACGGGATCGTAGTAACCGGTAGAATAATCAGACCAAGGCCTCTTACCCCATGCTGCGACAGGCCCATCGCATAGATAAGCAGAATCAGTAATATACTGATTGCCACGGATGAAGAAAGTCTGAGTTGAATACCCCTGGCAGTCACCGGATCCAGTTCATACAAGCCGATACTGGTCAACACTATGGCAATCGTTAGCAGGATCAGAAGTGGCCGTTCGGAGAACCTTGACTGCTTCCAAACGCCTTCCCATATCAGGTAAGCAGCAACGAGCGTGAACATTCCTGCCGCCGGGAACAAGTAAGAGGATATCATGACGTACCTTATATCGAATGCAGTTGATCCCTGCAATATTAAAATCCAGTTTGACCTTGAGCAAATGTTCTTCACAATTAGAATTGTGCAGGTTGCTATTTTACTTCTGGCCGGCGGAATGGGGTCCCGTTTCGGCAGCATAACGCCCAAACAATATATCTGTCTGAATGGTACGCCGCTTCTGATTCATTGTCTGAACAGCCTATCCCTTGAACCGCGTGTTCATTGCGTACTCCCCGTTTTAGCCGGAGGGGATAAATTTTATTCGGATGCCATAACCGGCAGGAAATTTCCGTTTCTGCTGATGGACCCGGTCCGCGGCGGTTCCGAACGGGCGGAGTCCATGGCCCATGGCCTGGCCGCTCTGCCGCCTGAGGTGGAATGGGTTGCCATACATGACGCTGCCAGGCCGGTGCCTTCCAGACGGCTGCTCGGCGATGTCTTTGATGCAGCGGAAAAGCATGGCGCCGCCATTCCGGGGATTTCCGTCACCGATACGATCAAACAGGTCAATGAAGCCGGGAAGGTAGTGTGTACGCCGGATCGTAAAACCCTGCGCGCAGTACAGACTCCGCAGGTAGCGCGCAGGGAATGGTTTGACCGGG
>CAZQZF010000221.1:0-3573 GCA_964597745.1 uncultured Zetaproteobacteria bacterium | reverse complement strand
CTTTCAGCAGGCTCAATGACAGGGTTAATTACCGTATGAAAGCGTTGAAGAGCCAAAAAAGATTCTCTAAGAAAGCGGCCAACTTTATTTTTTTCAAACCCTGTATAAAGACTAGAACCTGCCTGAAAGCAAAAATCATCGTAGTTTAAGTTGTAAATTCTTAGAACATTTGATTCTGTCAGTGTTTTAATAAATTTCCTAAGTGGTCCGATAGGACGTTTTGGGGTTTCACAAGACTTTGAAATGACCTCATAAATAAATTGAATATAACGCTGTTCTAGGCACCTCAACTTATCTTCTGCTAACAGATCATTTTTCTCTATAAGTGATAAAAAGGGTTGAAGTAGATATCTAAACTCATCAAATGCTTCTTCGCTGACTTCATAAGAAAACTTTAGCAGCTCGTGAACACAATGATAAATATGCTCAAAATGAAGTGTCCCCGGCTTAACCAGAAATTTTTGTAGTTTTCCCTTTATAAACTGATAGGTGGCAAAGGCGTTTTTATCTTGTACCCATTTATCATCTTCAAGACATTTTTCAATAAGTGTTGTTAGAACTTCGGTGCTAGGTGCTCCAAACTCAATGGAAGCTCCAGCCCCTAAAATCAAACAAACTTTTTTCATCGGCAGCTATTAAATCTCTCGCTCAAAAACTAGACGTCCATCCTTGATGGTATGCGTCACCTGCCCGGTCATCTGCCGACCATGCCACAGCGTGTTTCTCGATTTAGAGAATAAATTCCCACCGGAAGGCAAATCATGCCGCTCTGGGGAGTGCTTGTATTGCTTCCAGCACAGGGTCGGCGGATCGGCGGCTGATGCGAAGGTCATAGTCAGTCTGGAGATTAAGCCAGAATTGCGCATCAATGCCAAAGCAGCGTTCCAAACGCAACGCGGTATCGGTGGAGATCGAACGCTTGGCGTTTACAATGTTGCTGATGCGCGCCGGAGACACGCAAATACGCCGTGCCAGCGCATTAATGCTTATATTCATCGGCTTCATGAATTCTTCCAGCAGGATTTCGCCGGGAGAAACAGGGTCAAGTAGCTTGGTCATTATAGCCTCCTAGTGGTAATCCACGATTTCAACCTCATAGGCATTGCCATCATTCCAGACAAAGCATATACGCCACTGCATATTGATGCTGATGGAGTATTGCCCGGTGCGATCTTTACCAAGCTTATGAAGCCTGTTGCCAGGCAGAAACCCGAGGACTTCAATGCCTGGAGCGGCATGCAAAATCTTCAAACGCCGTCTGGCCTGCGCCTCAAATGCCTTGAACCTCCGAACTGGCCGATCATGGAACAATAATTCAGTGTCATGGCATTTGAATGTTTTGATCATTATAGCACGCTATTCCGCTATACGCAATACCGCAAGAAAAATTCGTGTCGAGGCCCAGAACGCCAGCTGAAATGGCGAGACTATTTCAAGATAACTCCATGTTCGAAAACAATCCTCCCGGCCTTGACTGTATGCGTCACTTTTCCAAGCATTTCACTGCCGTGCCAGGGTGTATTTTTTGATTTCGAGAACAGCTTGTTACGATCGAGCGTCCAACGCGCTTCGGGATCGAAGATGCAGATATCCGCGACAGCGCCCTCAGACAGGGTGCCGGATTCCAGATTCAGCAGCCGGGCCGGATTGGCCGTCATTTTCGCGATCATTTCGCTCATTGAAAGCACGCCATCCCGGACCAGGTCGAGTGAGACCGGCAGCATTGTTTCCAGGCCAACGATGCCGAATGCGGCGCAGGCAAGCCCGCAACGTTTGTCATCCTCATGATGCGGGGCGTGGTCCGTGGCAATGATCTCGATGGTGCCGTCACGAAGGCCCTCGATGACGGCCAGCCTGTCCTCTTCGGTTCGAAGCGGCGGGTTCATTTTGGCATCGGCATTGAAACCCAAGAGCTCATCTTCAGTCAGGGCAAAGTGATGCGGCGCCGCCTCGGCGCTGACCTTTAGTCCACGTCGTCTGGCCCGACGCACCAGGTCCACGGACCCTTTTGAAGAAATATGCGCCACGTGATAACGCGCATCAGTCAGTCCGGCCAGCATGATGTCACGCGCCACCATGTCATCCTCGCCCTCAACCGGCATACCGTTTACACCCAGTTGAGTTGAAACCCGACCCTCGTTGATACAGCCGTCCCCGGTCAACTGCAGGTCTTCGGCATGCTGGATGATTAGATAGTCGAAGCTGGCGGCATATTCCAGCGCCCTGCGCATGATGCCGGCATGCCAGACCGGACGGCCATCATCGGAGAATGCCACGGCGCCGGCGGCCTTCAGTTCAATCATTTCTGTGAGGAGTTTCCCTTCTGTCCCCCGGGTTACGGAGGCAATCGGGTGCAGGCGGCACAGGCCGACCTCGTTTGCTCTCTTGATGACCTGCTGAACTACACCGGCATGGTCCAGCCTTGGCCTGGTATTCGGCATACAGCACATTGTGGTAATGCCGCCGGCTACGGCTGCCCTGGACCCGGATTCAATATCCTCTTTCCACTCCTCTCCCGGTTCTCTCAGGTGAACATGCATGTCGATCAGGCCGGGACAAACGACCAGTCCTTTTGCTTCAATAATTTTATCGGGTTTACCCTGATGATTATTGACGCCGGCAATGCGGCCATTCTCCACCCACACATCACTGATGTGATCTACGCCGTTGGCGGGATCAATGACATGACCGCCCTGAATCAGCAGTGCCTGGTTCATGCCCATAAGTTACCCTGTGATTCCATCGCGGCTCTGGCCTTTTCACCCCTGGCCGGGCGTTTTCCAGCCGGGCTTCCAGGCCCTCCGCACAGAGCCGTCAGTACGGCCATGCGGATCGCTACGCCGTTTTCCACCTGATCAAGGATGCGGCTTTTCATGCCATCGGCCACGTCGGTGGCAATTTCCACACCGCGGTTCATGGGACCGGGGTGAAGGACCAGCACACGATCTCCCGCCACGTTCAGCCGTTCCCGATTCAGCCCATAGGTCTCGTGATATTCACGTACGGAAGGGAAGCAGCAAGCCGATTCCAGCCGTTCATTTTGTATCCTCAGCATGTACAGGACATCGGAACCGGGAATGGCTGCGTCAAAGCCATGAAAGATCTCGCAGCCATACTGCTCAATCCCTCGCGGCAGAAGCGTTTTGGGCGCCACAAGGCGGATCTTATAACCCATTTTCCCCGCCGCCAGCAAATGCGATCTGGCCACTCGCGAATGGGCGATATCTCCCACCATGGTAATGGTTTTGCCGGCAAGCGTTCCCCAGTTCTGTTTCAGGGTGAGCAGATCAGTCAGAATCTGGGTCGGGTGTTCATGCGCTCCGTCGCCCGCATTCACGATGGCCGCGCCTTTCAGGAACCGGGCCAGAAAATGGCAGGCGCCGGCGATGCAGTGACGCATGACCAGCACATCGGGTTGCATCGCATCAAGCGTGTAGGCGGTATCCAGCAGTGTTTCCCCGTTTTCGGTGGGCCTTGTGCGGGCGGAGATGTGACGGCAATCGGCGGAAGGTCGCTGTGCGGCGAGCGAGAAAGAGTGGCGGGGCGGCGGGGGGCTGACGAAATCGAGGAGGA
>CAZQZF010000220.1:0-3577 GCA_964597745.1 uncultured Zetaproteobacteria bacterium | reverse complement strand
TATGTATCCGACTTCTTAATCAACGGCGCTCTTCGATCGAAAAGCATTTCCATGGTCTTGACCCTTCTGATATTAAGCTGTGCAGTATTGTCAAAGCAGAGCTGCTTTATGGCGCCCGGCATAGCCGGCGTGTGGATGCAAATTTGCAGTGCTTCAAAATGTTCTTTTCACCTCTTGAAAGCCTTCCTTTCTGATTGGGAGCAGTGATTAAGCGGCACAAAAACGCCCACCTCAAGCCAGTCGTTTCTGACGAGCCAAAAAGTGTGCTCCCAAAGGAAAGATATTGAATGGAAATTAGTGTATTTAGTAAACTGACACCGTAATGATGGTCAGAAGGAATCTACAATAAAAATGCTGATTTCATCTATTGACGGCAATGATTCCTAAACCTTCAACAGTCTGACCCAATCAATGGCACGAAGGCGACGGGGAGGATATCGCGCTGCTGCACCTTCCCCGTCGCATCCTTTTCGATCAGGATCAGCTCCTGCGTATAGCCGGGCAGGCCGACCGGAATCACCATACGGCCACAGGGTTTGATCTGGTCAACCAGCGGCGACGGCACATGTTCGGCCGCCGCCGTCACCATAATGGCATCAAACGGCGCCCGCTCCGGCAGACCCAGACAGCCATCGCCCGGGCAGACCTCGACATTGTGAATACCCAGCCTGTCTAGCAGTTCTTTTGCCTGACGGGCCAGTTCGACGATACGCTCGATTGAATACACCTTCTTTGCCAGACAGCCAAGAATGGCGGCCTGATAACCTGATCCTGTCCCCACTTCCAGTACGATATGATCGGGGGAGATGTTCAGCAGGGTCGTCATCAATGCCACGATATAGGGCTGTGATATGGTCTGTCCCCGGCCGATGTAGAGCGCGGCATCATCATAGGCGCGGGTGAATTCGTGCATGGGTACGAAGGCATGGCGCGGCACGCTCTGCATCGCCTCACGCACGGATTCCGGAAGCGTTTGCAACCCGGTGAGACGGGCCGTGGCCAGAAACTCCCTTTCGATGACTTCGAGCATCTGATCACAGGTTGTTTCCCTGTTCAACCGGATCTCTCCTGTGTTTTGTAGCGGAGTCTAGGCCGCATGCAGGGTGACGGGAATACGGCGATTGCCGAAGCAGCCCGTATAGTTCCCGAATACGCCGGCGATTTTCTGCCCGCAAGAGCTACAGTGACCGGCATTGCTGACATGGTATTCCAGGATATCGTACCAGTCTCTGACGATCAGAGCCTGACCACAGCCCGGGCAACAGGTAGTTCCGCCTTCGGTGTCATAGACGTTGCCTGTATAGACGTAGTGCAGTCCTGCATCCATGGCAATCCGCCGGGCGCGGGTGAGTGTTGATGGCGGGGTAGGTGGTAGATCAGTCATCTTCCAGTCCGGATGAAAGGCTGAAAAATGCAGCGGCACATCCGGCCCGAGTTCGCGCGCAATCCACTGGCTGAGTCCAGTCAGCTCCTCATCCGAATCATTCTTGCCGGGAATGAGCAGGGTGGTGATCTCGAGCCAGATATCGGTCTCATGCCTGATATATTTCAGCGTATCCAGCACCGGAGCCAGGTGACCGACGCATATCCTGTGATAGAACTCCTCCGTGAACGCCTTCAGGTCCACGTTGGCCGCATCCATGTGGCTGAAGAACTCGGCCCTGGCCTCGGGATGCACATAACCGGCGGTGACGGCCACGGTTTTAATACCGATTTCATGGCATGCCCTGGCCGCATCGACGGCATATTCGAGAAAGATTACCGGATCGTTATAGGTAAAGGATACGCTTCGGCATCCCATCTTCCTTGCCGCCCCGGCAATGGCCTCGGGCGCGGCCTCATCGCACAGGCGGTCAAACTCACGGGACTTGCTGATATCCCAGTTCTGACAAAACTTGCAGGCCAGATTGCATCCGGCGGTACCGAATGAGAGCACGCTACTGCCGGGGTAGAAGTGGGCCAGCGGTTTCTTTTCAATGGGATCCACGCAGAAGCCGGAGGAGCGGCCATAGGTGGTGAGCACAATCTTCTCGCCCTCGCGCTTGCGCACGAAACAGAGCCCGCGCTGTCCATCCTTCAGTTTGCAGTCGCGTGGACAGACATCGCACTGGATGCGGCCATCATCAAGCCGGTGCCAGTATCGGCCCGGGAAATGTTCATTGATCGCTGATGCGCGCGTGTTGGCCATGCTCAGGCCTCCGAGAATTTTTCCACCCTGTATCTGTATAATAGCACGTCCGGATGCCAAAAGTCGGCGGCGAGACCTGCCTTCAGCTTTAAATGCGCCAGAAACATGCGTGGATCGGGCAGTTGTTCCCACACCTGAGGCAGGAATGTGCCACGGTGGTGCCGGTATTGAAGGACAACGCCGTCCACCCCGGGCCTGAGCTGGTTTGCGGCATCCTCCTCACTGCTGAAGGCCATCGGTTCCAGGGGGGTCAGGACGGAGACCTCGATGCGCAGTCGTTCAAATTCTTCCAGTGTCAGTGGTGGAAAGCGTGGGTCCTGAAAGGCGGCGGCAACCGCGTTGGCATGAATATCCTCGATTAGCGGGCGGCAGGCCTCAATGGAACCGATACAGCCGCGCAGGGAGCCATTGATCTTCAGGGTGACAAAACACGCCCCTTTTTCATTCAGCCACGGCGCGTTGACGGGCATGTATCCATCCAGCGACATCCCCAGCCTCTCCGAGATGGCGGATCTGGCCATGGTCAGAAGGATGCGGTCCTTGTCCTCCCGCCCTGTGGCATTCCAGTCGTCCATTCTTTCACCTTTCATGGCTGCTGCTACCCCGGTCCATAAGCTTGACCGCTTTCGGATGATCCTTTGTTTTTTCATTGACGCAGGTCTTGAATCGGACCACTGTTTCTCCATTCCATGTTGATGGCTGAATATGGAATATAGGGGGAATTATGTCCGTATATATAGAAAAAATACATGAAATTTTTTTCCTGTTATCAGCACTGGTCGTTATGCAAAAAAAAGACTATGAGAAATATCTGAATGGCATTTGTTACTGAACCAACGGGATATGAAAAGACTGCAATCTCAGGCCTTCAAGGTTCATGGGGCAATTTAAGAGACGCTGTAGTTGAAAATTTTGATTTCCCTGATTCAGACAGATTACTATTTCATATTGATGAGGCCATGAGCTGGGAATCAGTAAGAAATATAAATATCATGAGCAAAACATTCTTATTGGTTCAAAATATCGCTATACAAGCACATGCACCAGAAGAAGTGATTGAATGGATTGATGATGTAAGAGAAAGCATAGATGCAGCAGTTGTGGCAATAAGAGAAGGGAACGCGAAATAATTAAATCAACAGCAAAATTGCATAACCATTCAAATCGAGAGGGACGCTCGCTGCGCTCTCGCCCCTCATTTGGGGCGTTATGCCAAATCGCCCCGGAAACGCCATGCGGGCAGAGATTGCGCTCTCGCCCCTCATTTGGGGCGTTATGCCAAAGAGAAATTTGTTCTCCACAATAAGGAGGAATTTCTATGAGTAGATTACTTATTTTTATCTACGGGTTGCTCTCATATGCAGTCGGTCTTGGGGGACTTGTCTGGTT
>CAZQZF010000219.1:0-3582 GCA_964597745.1 uncultured Zetaproteobacteria bacterium | reverse complement strand
TGTTTGGCGCCGTCGGGCTGGCTGCCTGGGTGGGACACCTGGATGCCGTGCTAATCCCGGCGCTGGTCTTTTTTATTGGACTGACGGTGTACGCCTATATAAAGAAAGAAAAAGATAAGCGTTGTGAATCTGACCAGCAGGGTGATAAATAATGAATGATGAAGTTGTAAAAAGACCATCCGAGGCCTTCTTACTCCACGGAAAGCGCAAAACGTGGTTTTCACTTTTCTTACCAATCCATGGCTCAGACTGTAAGTCATGGATTTGCGCGTCCATTCATCTGCCTGTGCGATGCACGCAGACAGGTGGGCGCCCTGATGACTTCTTGCGGAGTCATCATGAGTGACTGTTGTGCCAACGAATCATCCTGTACGGTCAAAATGCATATCGCCATTGTCGGCACGGGTTCCAGTGCCTTCGCCGCGGCCATCAAGGCCGTCGAGGAAGGCGCCAGGGTCACGCTGATTGAAGGAGGAGACGTGATCGGCGGCACCTGCGTCAATATCGGTTGCGTGCCTTCCAAGATCATGATTCGCGGCGCGCATATCGCCCATCTGCAATTCTCACATGCTTTTGAGGGCCTTGCATTAAACCAGCCCCGGATTGATCGCGCCGCACTGGTTCGCCAGCAGCAGGCGCGCGTCGAAGAACTGCGGCATGCCAAATATGAAAACATTCTGGAAAGCCATCCAGACATTCATCTTATCCGGGGATGGGCAAGATTCGATGATCCACACACTTTGATCGTCAAGCGGCCGGATGGCGGCGAACAGCGCATCACAGCGGACAAGATCCTGCTGGCAACAGGCGCCAGCCCTGCTATTCCCGATATCCCGGGACTCGCCGAAACGCCATTCTGGACATCAACCGAGGCGTTAATTGCGGATGAAACACCTGAACATCTCGTCGTCATCGGCGCATCCGTAGTGGCGCTGGAACTGGCGCAGGCGTTTTTACGGTTGGGATCAAAGGTCACGATCATGGCCCGCAGCATATTTCTGTCGAAGGAAGACCCG
This sequence comes from uncultured Zetaproteobacteria bacterium, assembly GCA_964597745.1. Lineage (GTDB taxonomy): Bacteria > Pseudomonadota > Zetaproteobacteria > Mariprofundales > Mariprofundaceae > CAYLYU01. The sequence continues at coordinate 2,566 of CAZQZF010000219.1, read as the reverse complement.
GCAATTGGCGAAGGGCTGGTGAAGGTGTTCGAGGAAGAGGGCGCGCGGGTCTTGTTGCATACGCTGCCCGACTCCGTGTCACATGATGGCCAAAACTTTGTTCTGACATCAAAATCGGGCAAAATCCGTTGCGATCAGTTGCTCGTCGCCGCCGGCCGCAATCCCAATAGTGAACGATTGATGCTCGATAAGGTTGGGGTCAAGACCGGCAAGAACGGCGCCATTGCGATTGATGATCACATGCGTACGTCGGTCGATCACATCTATGCTGCGGGTGATTGCACCGATCAGCCGCAATATGTGTATGTGGCCGCGGCAGCCGGCACGCGCGCCGCCATTAATATGTCCGGCGGTGATGCGGCGCTTGATCTCACCGCGATGCCCGCCGTGGTCTTCACCGACCCGCAGGCGGGAACTGTGGGGTTGACCGAGGATGCTGCTAAAAAGCAGGGATTCGAGGCGGAATCACGCACGCTGGAGATAGAGAACGTGCCGAGGGCGCTGGCCAATTTCGATACGCGCGGCTTCATTAAACTGGTTGTCGAGAAGGAAACGGACCGATTATTGGGTGCGCAGGTGCTGGCGGGAGAAGGCGGAGAAATCATCCAGACGGCGGTTCTTGCCATTCGGAACAGGATGACCATTAAGGAGCTGGCCGATCAACTCTTCCCATACCTCACCATGGTTGAAGGAATAAAAATCTGCGCCCAAACTTTTACCAAGGATGTCAGCCAGCTTTCCTGTTGCGCGGGATGAATAGCATGTCAAACATCTTCGAAAATGCACAGTCTCGCCTAAGGAATTGCTGATTAACTCAGTGCTTCCGCGCAGCCCATGGACGGGCTGCCAAATCAGGCGCGTAGGCGCTTGATTTGTAAGCAAAGGTAAAGCCACGATTTTACCTTTGCGAGCTGATTTCTTGCAGGGCGCAATAAATCAGCATCTCCCTAATGAGAGGTAACGCATATGAGAAAGGGCAGTTTCTTTATCTTGGCCATACTGTGCTTACATTTCTACAATGGCCTCATTCCCCTGGCTTACGGACAGTCTCTGGTCTTTGGCCCGGAATTCTTTATCCATGAAACAGGCAAACATCAACAGGTAATTAACGGGTTCTCCATTCAGGATGTTAATCAGAAATTTATGCTTTCAATACAAAGAGGAGGAGGCAAAAAGAATGAGCTTGGCAGTTGCTCTATTGACATAAATGGAGTAGCCATTATTTCGCCAGACGAGTGTGGCAAACCATTCAAGATGCTTACGAAGCCTGTAAAACTTAAAAAGAAAAATAATATTTCGGTCGAGATAACAGGCGGGGTTGATACTTCGATGATCGTTACCATCATGGGTCTGGATGAGCATTTAGTGACCGCCAAAATACCTCCAATCGGGAAAGTCGTGGACCTTGAGGGGTATGCGTCAATCGCGTTTCCTTCCGCCACCTTTGACGGTGCTCAGCATGTCAAGATCTATACCACGGCATCTCCTTCCATGGATAATATTTTTGAGGCTCATGCCACTGGCCCTCGTTTGCCGTATGAGATCAGGATAAACACGGGGAATAAGGCGCCGGGAAAAGATATGGTGATCGATATTAATATCCCTGACTCCTTTTACTCATCGCTGTATCAAATCCACATATTTACCCTGATGCAGGACAATTCAGGCGCTCCGGCAGAGCATGGCAGATTTGTTATGCTCTATTCCTCAGTGGATCAAGTAATAATGACGGCCCGGACAACGCTGCCAAGGCATGCTTTTTCAAACCTCTATAGCAAGAAAGGAACCTATGAAGCAGTCATAACAGTTGGGTTGATTCCTTTGGACTAAACGCCCGCGTGAAACAACCACGGTATTCGACCAGCCTCGCGGCCCTAGCAATGGACTGCGCATGACGCTTGCGGATGTTCACCAGGCAGTCGAACCGGTCGGCTACCAACTGGAAAATGTGGCCGAGGTCAGCCCTTATCATTACGGGTCGGTTTTTATCAGGTATTCATGAATCGCCGTGATATTTACAGGCCAACAAGGAGAGTTAAGTTATTCGGTGGCATCAGAGGCATGCCGCTTTAGATAGTTCAGGATGACTAACCGTTCCTGACCCGTCGGGCTTAGCATGGAGCCCATCCGTGACATCTTCTCCATGCGCTGCTCCATGCGCGCCAACACCTGCGGCCATTCGTTGGAGGCGTGCAGTGCTGGCGGCGGTAGGTCGTGGCATTGAATGCAGTAACGTGCCAGAAGCCGCGCTCCCGAGGATTTCGGATCGGGGAGATCAGCTGCATCGATGCCCGGCGGCAATTGGTCGCCCATCATGCGCTTCATCATCTCTTTCATGCCGCCTTGATCCATCATTCCCATGCCACCCATCGACATTGGGACGCTGCGTACAGCCCAAAGCCCTCCAACGCCGGTCAGGAACAGGATAAGCCCAATGATTAATCGCATATTTGATTTCATGACCCTTCACCTTTGCCAAGATCTTTTTTCATACGCTCAAATGCTACGCTGTCGATCTCGCCTTTTGCATAGCGCTTTTTAAGTATCTCCAGCGGAGACTCTTTCC
>CAZQZF010000218.1:0-3652 GCA_964597745.1 uncultured Zetaproteobacteria bacterium | reverse complement strand
TTACCGCAGGGTACGCAGAGGTTCGCAGGGTAGAATCAAACCCTTCAACAAAAATGTTATTGTTTGAGTCTTTTCAGCCAAATGTTTGTCTTTCCTCTGCGTTCCTCCGCGCCCTCTGCGGTTAATGGCTTTTCTCTTTTTTTACCACCGGGCCACAAATCTGTTCCCGATCAGATTCAGGGAGATTCCTGCAGAAGTAGTCCGTCATATGGTAACGGGCAATGACGACGGCAATCTGTCTACTTCTCAAGCTACCCAGACCGATGTGAATATTTCGCAGCACCAACTGTTGCGTGGCAACCGGTATCCGGCGCCAGTTTGCCACGCCTGCTTCCGCCACAATCTGCTGCACCTCCGGCACCGCCGGTCCGAGCCTCGCTGCCCTGTTCATGGCGAATAAAAACTCGGCGTCGATTTGTCTCAGACGGATCTTGATCAAAACCAGGTTCGCCCATGCCTGCGCCCATGATGGACGCAGGCGAACGGCATCGCGAAAAAACGACAATGATATTCGCAACAGCGGGGCAACCTGGCTCGGATGCTGGATCATGTTCAGGGCCGTATATTCATACAAACGACCCATATCGTTGCGATAGCCGGCATTTTCCGGATCCAGACGGGTCGACCAGCGCATCAGTTCATGCATCCACTTCCATGTTCTCACATCCGGCACATGATCCGATTTCCGCCAGTCATCAAAATGCCACATGGCAAAGGCGTTCCCGGTGGCGGCAACCCCCCACTTGCCGGCAAGAAATAACGCTCCTATCAGCAGCAGCATTGCCAGGCCAGCGGCCAGACGACGGGGCATGGCGTTCACGGACCGGAACATACCAGCAGCGCGGGCATCAGCAATCAAATTTGCTGCCGGCGATGGCCCATGCATGCTCGTGGACAAGCGCATGCGCCGCTTCCTCGCCGATAATATCCGCCGCCGCCCGCACGCCGGCCAGCAACTCCGGCGGCCGCATTCGCAGGTGATGCGCATCCGTCGCCAGCACATACACCCAATCCTGGCCGAGCAAATAACGGGCGCATGCCTTCGAAGGCTCGCCAAAACTACCGGCGACGGAGCCGGCTGTCAGTTGCAACATGCAACCCATGGATATAAACGGGGCGATTCGTTGCGGATCGGAATGGACGGCCTTATTGCGTTCGGGATGCGCGATAAGGGGACGAATATGCCGGCGCAACAACCAGCGAACAAGCTGATCGCTGCCCGGCGGGATATGACTATGAGGGAATTCCAGCAGCATCACCCTGTAGCCTTCCGATTCGCCCAAAAAGGGAATCAGGCCGCCGGGAATCATCTCCAGCATCTCGCTGCACAGGCGCACTTCCGCGCCGGCGGCAATTTGCAACTTGATATCATGCGCCTCCAGTTGACGGCGAAAGGCATCTACGGCCTCGCTGATCGATGCGGCCGTGTTTTCATAGAGACCCGGCTGGATATGCGGGGTCATCACCGCCCGGCTGATACCGCTCCGCACCGCATGCCGGGCCAGTGCCAGCGCATCGTCCAGGCTTTGCGCCCCGTCGTCGATACCAGGCAAGAGGTGGCAGTGGAGATCTAGCATGAAGGGGAGGCGTGAAGCGTCAACAACCGGCAAGGCGCCTGCTTACGCCTTTTTGTCTCCGGCGCTGTACCCGTATTGATCGTAGTAGCCGTAATAACCGTCGCGGCTGGACTTTTTGATATCCAGTTGGTTCAGCACAACGCCGATAATCGGCGCATCCACCTCCCGGAGGCGCTTGATGCAGGTCTTGACCACGCGATCCGATGTGGAATCGGCCCTGACCACATACACCACGCCCCTGGCATGCTTCGACAGCACCAGCGCATCGCTCACCGCCTGCACCGGCGTGGAATCGATAATAATGCGGTCGTAATGATCCTCCAGCGATTTCAATACCACCTTAAAACGGTTGGAAGCGAGCAGTTCCAGCGAATTGGGAGGAATGATGCCGGCATGCATCACATCAATGTTATATTCCTCATTCCTTTCCAGACAATCCTTGAATTCGGCGGTGCCGGCAATCAGTTCCGACAGTCCGTTTTCCTTCGTACTCATGGCGAAATGCTTGGCTATGGTCGGCCGGCGCAAGTCGGCATCCATCAGCAGTACGTTCTCCATCCTGCCCATGGCGATCGCCAGATTGGCGGCCACCGTGGACTTGCCCTCGCCCGGCGTGGACGAGGTCACCAGAATCACCTTGTGAGGATTATCAATGGCTGAAAGCATGATGCCTGTGCGAATGGTGCGCATCGCTTCGTTGAACTGATGATTATCACCGTTGATCATTTCATGCAGTCGGCCCGCCCTGTCCTGCTTTTTCGATTTGAATTTCAGCAATGGCAGCAAACCTAGCATAGGCATCCTTAGTTTGGTCTCGACCTGCTCAATGGAGCGAATGGTTGAATCCAGCATATCGAGCAGGATAATCAGGCCGATGCCCGCAGCCAGCGACAGCCCAAAAGCGGCGATCACGATCAGTCTCTTTTTCGGCTTGATCGGCTTCAGCGGCGCAATCGCCGGATCAACTATGCGTGCCGTCGCCGTTTTTAATGTGCTGGCCTGCTCGGTTTCCTTGAGCCTGTTGAGGAATATTTCATACAGTTGACGGATAGATTCGACCTCATGCGTTAATGCCTTGAGTCTTACATCCTTGCGCCCCAGAGAACGAACCTTCGATTTGCCAATACGCAGCGCCCTCTCTGCCTGAGCCTGTTCCGCCTTGGCGGCAATCAGTTTTGGATGTTTGGGGCCGTAACGATGACTCAACTCGGAGACGCGAGCCCGAGTTGCCAGGCTGCGCTCGGTCAACGCCGTCAATTCCTGTGCGGTTAACGAAGTCGTGCCTTTACCTGTATTTACCAGGCCTTCCTTTTCGATAAAGGCCTGCAGACGATCTTCAGCCTGGCCCAGTTTCCGCTTCAGGGCATCGGCTCGCTCGTGCATCCACGCAGTGGCCTGACGAGTCATCTCAACCCGAGCCTCCAGGGTGTCACGGATATAGATCTCCGCCAGCGTATTGACCACCCTGGCCGCCATGGCCGGAGATGAGGACTCAAATGACAGTTCGATCAACTTCGTTCGGGGCAAACTCTCTACCTTGATCTTTTTCCTGATGGCTTCCAGCAGTTGCAGGCGCTTTTCTTTTTCAGATGGCTGTTTGGTATAGGGCTCCAGCATCGATTCCAACCATGACAGTTTTGAAGATTCCGGCGTTTTGGCATCCACCTCCAGCATCGATTTCAGCCATGACAGTTTTGAAGACTCCGATTGTGTGAATTCAGGAGAGTGGGCCAAATCCAGCTCATCAATCACCTTCACCAGCACGCTTCTGGATCGAATAATGGCGGCTTGCGTATTGAAATAGGTTCCGCGGCGTCCATTGTCAGCAAACATATCCTCAAGATAATCGGTTTTGGCCTGCTCCGGTTCGAGCAACATGACGGCTTTTGCCTTGTAGACCGGCGTCATGGCATTGACGAGCACGCCCACCAGAACCGTCATCACGACAGTCAGGGCAATCACCTGCCACAGCTTGCCGCGTATCAGGAACCAGTAATGTGAGAGGTCCAGTTGGTTGTCCGCTGCCATCTGATTCAAATGTTGCTCCCCTGCCGATGAACGCAAGTCAGAAAAAA
>CAZQZF010000217.1:0-3652 GCA_964597745.1 uncultured Zetaproteobacteria bacterium | reverse complement strand
AATACGCTCCGCCCACTCCAGCGCCCTGCAATCCAGCGGCAGGGCAACCGCCAGCGCACGACCGCCGCGATCACGCCAGGTCACCGGAATATGTGATTTCAGACAGGCGATGATGCTCTCTGACGGCACATCTGCTCCGTTGCTGATCACCAGACGTGAAATGCGCCGCAGTGGAAAGCGGCAGGAGACGAGACCCGGCGACGCCACCTCCAGCGATGGCCCTTCATCCAGCCTGGCTGAGACCTTGCGGCCCAGATAGAGCGGTAATCTTTCGCTCATGCCGATTGCCCCTGAATAGCCTGTTTCAGGATATGGATGCCGCGCCTTATTGATCTGCCCGGCAGTGGAGAGAATTGTTCCCACTCTGCATAAAACAGGCTCCGTCCCGCCTTGCCCAGCAGGCAGGCGCCCTGCTGATCTCCAAAGTGATCGGGACGCAGAATACGCTGGTGAAAGAGGCCTAAAACGAAGCGATCAACCACTGGACGCAGAGGTTCAATACAGTCACAGGCCAGAGATTCCCGGCTATACTCAGGCGCATGCAGAAACCCCAGACAGGGATCCAGACCGGCCGCAAACAGCAGGCGAATAGCTTCAAAGTGCACCAACGTATAAGAGAGTGAGAGCAGTGCATTGACCGGATCAGGGGGAGGCCGGCGTTTGCGCCCTGAAAATCGCCATGATTCAGGGGCCGATTCTGCTATTGCCCGAAAATAGAGGCTGGCGGCGCCGCCTTCAAACCCACGGATTGAGTCCAGCGAAGCCGCTTTTTGGACCCCCTTTAATATCTCAGGAAAGGCGCGGCAGGCCTGTCGAAAAACCATACCGGACAGAGGCATGGCTCGCAATGCCCGCCACTGGCCGGTCAGCTTCATCCGGACAATGGCGCGTGATACCTCCAACACCATATTGCTTTCTGTCACGGCACGGTATTGCAGCAGGCGCAGCGCATGGTCGCCACCATGGGGCGGCATCACCAGCGCCGTGCGCCGATGATCCCGGGGCGACAGGAGTATCACGGATGCTCCCGCCGCCGCCAGCGCGCCCAATACGCTGCTCTCGATCTCCGAGCGGGCGGTAATCACCATCCGTCTGATCATTTGCACGGGAATAAACTGAGCCTGGTGCTCCGGCGCTTCAATGCGAATGCGTTTGCCAGCGAGTGACAAGCGGCAACCCTTGCGGTCAATGATCAGCGTCTGCATCAGATCATCCGTAATAATAGAATGCAGGATCGGCAGGCGGCTGAGCCAGTCCAAGCAGTCGGGGTTTTTGTCTTGGATCCAGACGAAGCAACATAAACCTGTCCTCATTCAGGCTCATAATGGTGGCGGAGGCGGAGAGAAGCTGTTTTTTCTCCCCATTATCCAGCCAGCATTCAAATACGGATTTCTGGCCGCCCGTCGCATAGCCTTTTACAGCAACCAGCATTCGATGCAGACGTTTGGGCTCGGCGATGTCATACGCCGCGAGATAGAGAGAACGACTCATGGCGGCAGGGTGCATGGTCTGGCAGGCGCATGTCAGCCATCGCAAGCTTGCGATTACTGACGCAAAATCTTTTGGCGCGATCATGCGGCGTCCTTGCATAAAGGCATAGAGGTCCAACACAATATTTAAGGGGAATGCTGATTATGAAAATCAAACGTTTACTGCTATTCATATTTATCGTGATATTTGCCGCTGGCTGCGCTACCAAGCGGTATGGCAGAATGCAGAATATCACCGGTTACGAATCCAAATCTTATGATTGTAATGAAATCAAAATTGAGATGTCGAAGATAGATGCGTTCGAGCTTCAGGTTGAAAAAGGGTCTGAATTTAGCTTCTTGTCCATCGCCAGCTTTTTAGGAGATTTCGGCATAGGCAATGTAATTGAAAAAAATGCAGCCCTTAAAACGGCAAAAGAGCGTCGCGTTCAACTCAATGAGCTGGCAGCCTCCAAAAACTGCCCGTGATTCAGTCATTCTATAAATGCAATTGCTGTGTATGATGATTCTACCACTCGACTATTGATTTTTAGAGTGAAGGCTGAGGCTATGAAAAAAATTTTACTGGCGGTCTGTGGATTATCGCCTCAAATCGTGACGGAATCCCTCTATGCGCTGGCATTTTGCCGGGATGTTCCGCTTATTCCGGATGAGGTGCATCTGGTCACGACCTGTGAAGGCGCCGATCGCGCCCGGCTGTTGCTCCTGTCCGAGAAGCCGGGCTGGTTCCACCAGTTGTGCCGGGAGTACGATCTTCCCTCCATTATGTTTGGCAACGATCATATCCATATCATGTGCGACCATGCAGGCAGGGCCATGGAAGATATCCGTACGCCGGAGGATAATGCAGCCGCGGCGGATTGCATTACGCGCATGGTCAGGGAGTTGACCAGCGACCCTGATTCGATGTTGCATGTATCCATCGCCGGGGGCCGGAAGACCATGGGGTTCTATCTGGGTTACGCCCTGTCCCTGTTTGGCCGATCCCAGGATGAAATGTCACATGTGCTTGTTTCGCACCCGTATGAGTCGCTCAAGGATTTCTTTTATCCCTCAAAAGAGAAAAGAATTGTATTTACGCGAGAGGATGAGAAGCCGCTGGATGCCAGCAGGGCCAGCATCTGGCTGGCGAACATTCCGTTCGTCCGTATGCGACACGGTATACCCGAGGCGCTTCGGCAGGGGGATGCCAGCTTCAGCGAGGTGGTGGCGGCGGCATCGCGGGCCTTTCTTGAACCATCATTGAAGATTCATGTGGGAAGCGGGAAACTGATCACCCCGATTGGCGAGGTGCGTCTGCCGCCCGTTGACCTGGCATTTTACATCTGGATGGCGAGGCTTCGGCTGGACGGGTACGATGGCATTCCCTGCCCCGCGGACGGGTGTCCTGATCGGGATTATGGGGAATTGTTTTTTGACAATTACAGAATTGTTACCAACAATGGATTCAGGGGCCATGACCGGACAGGGGAGGCGCTTCGCGACGGGATGAGCAGGGCATATTTTGAGCAACGTAAATCACGGATCAACAAGCTGATCCGTCTTAGTCTTGGGGTGAATGCCTCTCCCTATGAGATCGTTCGCGCCGGGTCGCCGGGCCATTTCCAGTTCGGACTGTTGCATCTCGAACCTGATCAGATACGGGTTGTATGAGCATCCGGATATTTCCCTTGAGGGTTCGCTTCTCATATCCTGAAAACAATCGGCCGGGACGCTATTCCGGTTCAGCCTGGCGCGGTGCCTTCGGTCATGCCCTGAAGAAGCTGGTATGCATCTTCAAACATGGCCATTGTGAAACCTGCCCGCTGAAAGTCTCCTGCGCCTATACACTCATTTTTGAATCCCATCTGACGGCTGATGCTGTTCGGGGCATCCCATCGCCCTATACGCTCTACCCCGTTTGCGAAAAAGATGAGTTGCATTTACACATGAGCATCATCGGAAAAGCGGCGATCAGCTTTTTTCCATTTATTCTGCACGCACTTCGCGTCGCCGGTGAACAGGGCGTTGCTCACAGGGCATTTGGATTCGAGGCTGTTGAACGCTTTGATGAAGGCATGTGGAAGCCGATGGAATCACAGACGGGGACGCTGCGTGGCACGCTGCGACGGCCGCCACCATGCTACGGGACGACATCGTACTGTACCAGGGTCACACATATG
>CAZQZF010000216.1:0-3672 GCA_964597745.1 uncultured Zetaproteobacteria bacterium | reverse complement strand
CGAATCAAGAACTTGCGCTATGTGTGTGCGACCAACTGCTTTTTCTAGGATCATATACCTGTGATTCATTTACTGTTCCCATGGCGGATGCGGGGATCTACCCAGGCATAGGAGAGATCAGCCAGAAGGTTGCCGGCCAGCGTCAGTACGGCGCCGATGACGGTGATTCCCATAACCAGCGGGTAGTCTCTGGCCATGACCGCCTCGAAAAACAGCAATCCCATACCCGGAATGGAGAACAACTGCTCGATGATGACCGAACCTCCAATCAGACCCGGAATGGAGAGACCAAGCAGGGTAATAATGGGTAACAGGGCGTTTTTCAGCGCATAGCGGTAGCGGATTCTGTTTTCCTGGATACCCATGGCCCGGGCGGTCGTAATGTAATCGGATCGGATGACATCCAGCATACCGGTACGCATAAAACGGCTCATGCCGGCCAGCCCGCCAATGGCTGAAACGAATACGGGCAGGATCAGATGGCGGGCCACATCCAGAATCTGTTGCCAGAACTCCATCTGCTGCCAGTCGTAATCATGGATGCCGGAGACGGGTAGCCAGTTGAGATTGACGCCAAAACCGATCATCAGCAACAGGCCCAGCCAGAATGAGGGGATGGCGAAACCTATGAAGACAAAAACCGTGGCCGCCCGGTCAGTCCAGGAGTTTTGATGAACAGCGGAGAAGACGCCTATGGGAATGGCGACGGCAAGGATAAAGATCATGGCCAGGACATTGATCCAGATGGTGATCGGGAGCCGTTCCCTGATCTTCTCCAGAACATCACGCTGATCGGCTGAAAATGATTTGCCGAAATCCAGTACCGACAGACGTTTGAGCCAGTTCCAGTATTGCTCGTACAGGGGTTTGTCCAGGCCATAATAGGCGCGCAGACGTTCTCGGTCATGGGCGGAGACCTTGGGATTGAACTCCTGACCGACAACGGCTGGTTCGCCCGGCGCTACATGCATGATGCCGAAAGAGATCACCGTAATACCGAGGAGAAGCGGGATCATTCCGGCCAGTCTCTTGAAGAGATAACGTCTCATAGCGCGGTATCTTAGCAACAGAACACTCCAAAAGGCAGGGTACGTATTGTCAATGCGAGTCCATTGCTACGCTTGCTGAAAAATCAGGAAAAGCATATATTCGTCCCATGCGTGTTTTGGCATTGATCGCTTTTATAGGGTTACAAATGTCCATGTTCACATGTGGAATTGATATTCATGTGGATCACCTGGATGACACAACAAGCCAGATTGCTCATTTGCATGACGGCAAAGGGATCCCTGGGCATGGCCTGATGGACCAGGCATGCCAGATTCATGCAGCATCCCATGTATTCATGGATCAGAAGCCATTTATTCTGGCTGGTTCCGAAACACCTCCGGAACGGATTCATCGCCTGAGAACGCTAAACCTCGTTAATATTCCACGCCTTATCGAACACCCTCCAAGACTTTTGCACGGTTGAGATTCGGGTTTGGCCCGGAAGGTTCACAGCTGTTGTGTTCATCACGTTTGGTTGTAAATAGCACTCCGGAACAAATAAACCATTAGGGGTTTTACACCCTGATTTTGGCGCGTGCCAGACGCCCTTTCTCAGCTTTCCCATTGTTTATAAATCTTATCACAGGGGGAAAACTGTGCGAATTTACCATGTTATCCTGGTATGCGCGGGGCTGCTGTTTTTACAGCCGGTAGCGTATGCTGAATCGATTACGATTGAAGAAGCCATGCAGCAGGCGGGTGATGCGCATCCCGAGGTGCGTATGGCCGAGCAGGGCGTCGTGGCGGCTCAGGGCATGTTGACCGAGGAATCGGCCTATGCCTACAACCCGGAAGTGCTGATCGAACCGCAGCGCAGGCGGTTGGCGGACCGAAGCGGCGCCACCAACGATTATTTTATCACCCTTTCGCAGGGAATCGAGATTCCAGGTAAACGCTCCAGCAGGAGCAAGGTGGCCAGAGCGGGTCTGGATGCGGCGGAAGATAGCGCCGAGAATGTGCGTCAGCGGCGCATGATCGCGGCCGCGCGGGCGGCGGTCAGGCTGAATTTTTCCAAGAAGGCTGAAAACGTCCGGCAGCGGCAACAGAACATCATGCAACGGCTGCTTGAGGCCGTGAATCAAGGTTTCAAGGCCGGTGAGAAGAGTATGCTGGAGGTGAATCTCACCCGTGCATCCTTTGCCAACTCGATGTCCATGGCCGCTCAATCAAGGCAACTCCGTTTGAGAGCTGAACAGGACATGGCCAACGCCCTGGGTCTGCCGGATAAAAGAAAGCAGGAGCTTCATGTCATTCTCCCTTCCCTGAATCCGGGATGGAGACCGCCTGAGAACGCCATACAACTGGCTCTGGCCTCCCGGCCTGATCTTAAGGCAATGAAGGACAACACCAGGGCGGGCGAAGCCCGGGCGCGGCTGGCTGACCTCAATCGCATCCCCGATCCCACGCTCAGCCTGTCAACAGGACGGGATACCCATGATCGCATCATCGGTTTTGGCGTGAACATTCCTCTTCCCCTGCTTAATTCCCATACAGGCGCCTACAAGGCGGCCATTGCTGAGCGCGAAAGCGCGCGGTACATGGAACAGTGGAGCGTCGTAAAATTAAAACGGCAGGTGGCTACGGCGATTCGTGAACATGAGGTGGCGGCCCGGACCTTAACCTTGTTTCTGCAAGGGCAGGCATCAGAGGCGGAGGGGAATATTCGTCTGGCCCAGACCGCCTTTGAAAATGGCGAGATGGGCCTTGCCGATCTCATCATTTATCTCGACCGCAGCCTGCAGGCGCGCATGACCCGGCTCGTACTGTTCAAGCGGATGTGGCAGGCCCGCATCCGCGTGGCCGAAGTACTCGGCCATCCCGAATATATTCTCAAAGGAGCCCAACAATGAACATATTGATGACACTCATTTTTTCGTTATCCATTCTTTTTACACCATCAACTATGGCTGAAGGAATCGGTCATATTCGGGGCGCGAAGCATCAGGAGCAGGCTGGCGAAGTCCGCCTGACTACTGAACAAATCAAACAGATCGGCCTGAAGGTAGAGACGCTGAAGCCGCAATCCGGCACGGAGGTTATTCGTGCACCGGGAACGGTGGCTTTTAACGCCTATCACCTGGCCGACGTCACAAGCCTTGTCGATGGCGTAATCCACGCACGCCATGTCCACCTGGGAGACCGGGTGAAGGAAGGGCAAAAGCTGGTGACACTGATCAGTACGGCCCTGGCGCAGGCCGAGGCAGGCTTTCTCCGAGCCGAGGCGGAGCATCGCAAGAGTAAGCAGGACTGGGATCGACTCAAAGGTTTGGCAAAACAAAAGATTGTGTCCCAAGCTCGTTTGCAACAGGCGGAAAGCGTTCATCAGTCCAATCACGCCGCCTTGGCCGCCGCCCGCGCAACGCTTGCTTCCTATGGCTTGACAGGCCGGGATATCAGCACGCTCATCAAGCGGAGTGATTACGGTCAGTTGACGCTTCGGGCATCGCGTCCCGGCGTCATCGTCTCGGATGCTTTTAGCCTGTGGCCACACATTGCGGCGGCGCCGCTCCGTACACACATTGCGAGTAACCGCACACCCTGTGTCTAAGCCACACTTCCCGCTGCACCACCTTTACATGATCCACATGGTCAAATTGGACGCATCATACCACACTACTGAAC
>CAZQZF010000215.1:0-3688 GCA_964597745.1 uncultured Zetaproteobacteria bacterium | reverse complement strand
GCCATGTCGTTGACGCACATGGCCACGGCATCAATACCAGCCACATGCGGCCGATTGTGCTTCTGCAGCAAAAGCAACTTGGTACCGACGCCATCAGTGGAGGAGACCAACACCGGTTCCCGCATCAAGGGGAAATCGGCGCGAAACAGCGCGCCAAAGCCGCCCAGGCCACCGATCACCTCCGGTCGGTTGGTGGAGGCGACTGCCTGTCTGATGCGCCTGACAAAGGCATTGCCGGCATCGATATTCACTCCGGCATTTGCGTAGGTCAGGGATTGTTTATCGCTCACGGTATTTTCTCTTATAGACCGGCTTGGATTTATATGTCCAGATTTCTCACCTTCAGGGCATTGTCCTGAATAAACTTTCGGCGAGGTTCAACAATATCTCCCATCAGAGTAGCAAACGCTTCATCCGCCGCTACAATATCCTCCAAAGCTACCCGGAGAAGCCTGCGTTTCTCAGGATCCATAGTTGTTTCCCATAGCTGAATTGGATCCATTTCTCCCAGACCCTTGTAGCGTTGAAGATTGAGTCCCCTTTTTCCCTCCGCTTCTACAGCCTCGGAAATATCCTCATAGTGTCTGATTTCCCTCTGCTTTCCATTGAATTGCATGGAGGCGCCTTGTTTGACCAAAGACGCAACATTGGCACATAGCGCCTGTGCCTCTTTGTATTCAGCTGTATTGATCAGTCCCATCTCAAGTATGGTTGTAACGGGCCGCCCACGATCACTGCGACTGAACCGGACATTGAAACAACCTTGATCCCGATCTTCTATAAGTTCCCATCTCAACACCTCATCGGTGCGGGAGTACCGTGCAAATGCCTGCTGAAGTTCCTTCAAACGCGCTTCCAGACGCTCTTTTGAACGAAGAATGGACAAGTTCATCTTGCCTGTTTCCAGGAGCAATTGTAGGATTTTATCATCCAGGCGATGATTCAGGCGTTGGCGTAGCTTTTTCAGCCGCTGAATACTGCGAACGATGGTATGAAGCCGCTCCCCCTGTACTGGCTTGGCGCCTGCATAGGGAGAAAAAATCGCATCTCTGCAACCATGGTCAATGAGAAATGACATAAGCTCATCATCGGTGGACAGATAACGGACCTGTTTGCCTCTGGTCACACGGTACAGAGGTGGCTGAGCGATATACAGATGCCCGCGGTTGATAATCTCCGTCATCTGCCGGTAAAAGAATGTTAACAACAGGGTCAGGATATGTGAGCCATCGACATCGGCGTCGGTCATGATGATCACCTTGTGATATCGAAGCTTGGAGACATCAAAATCATCCTTGCCGATACCCGTGCCCAGCGCCGTGATCATGGTGCCGATCTCCTGTGAGGAGAGCATCTTGTCAAACCGGGCCTTTTCCACATTCAATATCTTGCCTTTGAGAGGAAGGATGGCCTGAAATCGCCGATCACGTCCCTGTTTGGCCGAGCCTCCGGCTGAATCGCCCTCAACCAGAAATATTTCACAGGCCGCCGGATCTTTTTCCTGACAGTCCGCCAGTTTCCCGGGCAGGCTGGCGATATCAAGAGCGCCCTTCCTCCGGGTTAGATCACGAGCCTTTCTAGCCGCATCACGCGCTGTGGCTGCTTCAATGGCTTTACCAATAATTCTCTTAGCCTCTTGTGGATTCTCCTCCATCCACTCTGAGACCTTCTCTCCGACGATCGATTCGACAACCGTCCTGACTTCGCTGGATACCAGTTTATCTTTGGTTTGAGATGAAAATTTCGGATCGGGCGCCTTGACCGATAAAACAGCGGTCAACCCCTCGCGGCAATCATCTCCCGTCAGGTTGATTTTATGTTTTTTCAGAAGATCATTGGCGTTCGCGTAGCTGTTGATACAACGTGTCAGAGCCGCTCGAAATCCAGCCAAATGGGTGCCGCCATCGCGTTGAGGAATATTATTCGTATAACAGAAGACATTTTCCTGATAGCCATCGGTCCACTGCATGGATAGCTCAACAATAATGTTATTCCGCGTGCCTGATACGGTAATGCAGTTGGGAGTAAGCGGCGTACGGATATGATTGAGATGTTTGACAAAGGCGGAGATTCCCCCCTCATATTCAAAGACCTGATGGTTATCGTTTCGTTCGTCGTGAAGCTCGATTCGAACACCACTGTTCAGGAAGGATAGCTCGCGAAGACGCGTTGCAAGGATATCGAATGAAAAATTACGGTGAGAAAAGGTTTTAAGGCTCGGTAAAAAATGGATTTCAGTACCTGTCCCTTCCGCTTCGCCAATGACCTTCAGCGGTTGTTCGGGTACGCCCTCCCTATACCGCTGAAAATGTACCTTCTTATTCCTTCGGATCACCAGTTCAAGGGTTTCGGACAATGCGTTCACAACGGAAATTCCCACGCCATGCAATCCACCTGAAACCTTATACGAATTGGCATCGAATTTACCGCCAGCGTGGAGAACGGTCATAATAACCTCTGCCGCGGAAACCCCTTCCTCCGCATGAATCCCTACCGGAATCCCACGTCCGTTGTCACGCACCGTCACGGAATCATCCGAGTGGAGAATGACTTCAATTTTATCACAATATCCAGCAAGCGATTCATCAATGGCATTATCGACGGCTTCAAATATCATGTGGTGAAGACCGGTGCCATCGTCAGTATCTCCAATGTACATACCCGGTCGTTTGCGAACAGCATCCAGGCCCTTGAGAACCTTGATACTGTCCGCGGTATATGCCTTCTCTGCTTGCGTACTCATGCCGCCTCCTTCATTGACTGCACGGGCAGGATATCAGTTGTCCTCCCATCTTGAACCAATTCATTTATATGCTGAACATGGACAGCCGAATCCAATTCAATATCTTGCGGGGTAGTTATTAATATCTGGGCATTGGAGGACTTTAAAAAATCAACCAATTTTTTTTGTCCGTTCCTGTCGAGTGGTTCGAGACAGTCATCAAGCAAGATCATGGGGGCCACTCCTCTTTTTTGCGTCCTGATTTTCCACTCAGCCATTCTCAAAGCAATTGCGGCCAGCCTTTGCTGTCCTCTGGACCCGGTATGCAGGATTTCCCGTCCACGATAAATGATCTGTAATTGATCACAATGAGGCCCCAGCCGAAATCCCGAGTTGTTATCGCCCGATCGATATTTGGAGAGTTTGGATCGCCAGGTCTCCACTTCTGCCGGCGCACTGTTTTTTAGGCTTATTTTTAATTCACTATTAATTAAGTCAGTCGACTCACTTAAGTATTTATTCAATTCATTGATAATGACTTGACGCATCTCCATAATCGACAGACCGGAATCAACCAATTGGGATTCCCAGGCTGCCATTTCCCCGGCATTCGATACTCCGTTCCGCCGCAGTCTTTGCCACTGTATCAGACATCGTATATAACGCCGATATCTATTTCCATAGCTATCACGACAGGCCGTTAATAAACTGTCAAGCCAGCGACGGCGCTCTCTGGATGTTCCATCAACCAATCGTCTTGCCTGAGGCGCTTCAACAATGACCGGCAAGGCCTCCATTAATTCCGAATGCCGCTGAACTGGTGATCCCTGAAGCCTCAATTCCACCCTTCCGCCTCGCCCCACTGCCTCCGCTTGCAATTGTCCAAAGCGCCGCCACTGACCTTTGACGATAAATTGCTGCTCTCCATGCCGTACGAGTTGAGGATCGCGCGCTGAACGAAAGGAG
>CAZQZF010000214.1:0-3696 GCA_964597745.1 uncultured Zetaproteobacteria bacterium | reverse complement strand
CAGTTATGCCGGGGCTGGAGCGCGTCCCCTCCGGAAAGATGATGACCCAACGTCACTGTTTAAGAAATGCCTTGCCCTGGCTAATTACCTGTTGCAAGGCCTGCCGGGGATTCGATCGCTGAATGGCAATGACATCAATCAATCGCAGAGCCCAGCCAAACAGAGGGATATGTAACAACTCTCTTTTCAGTACCCAGACAAAAGGGGGCACCAGACTTGGCATGGCGATAGTTTCCCAGGCGGACTGATGTTTGGCCATAACCACGCAGGCCTCATCGGGAAACCGGTCTCGCCCTTCGATCTCCACGCGGATGCCACAAAGAATTCTGGCCAGGAGCAGCAGTATCCCGGACCATGCCTTGCCCCAAAACCATGCCGCCCTGAAACCGAACGGTCTGCTCAGAATGATGAGAAGAGAGAAGAGAGGCGTAAGTACAAACAGACAGGCATTCAGAATCAGAGAACGGAGTATCAACATGATGGGTTTTCCAGTAGATGATCAACCACGGAAGCCAGGTCCGGATACATACTGATGCCCGGATCAAGTTTGCGGGCCTGGTTGAGTATTTCAGCGGCGTTCCCATAACCGGTCTGCACAAGGACGGGCTGGACATGGGCATCAATAGCGGCCCGGACATCCCTGACGGAATCGCCAATCAGTATCACGGATGAGGCTTGGTCCTGAAGACCCAAAACATCCAACGCCTCAAGAACAAGGCCCGATTTCGGCTTTCGGCAATTACACCGATCCTCAGGTGTATGAGGACAATAGGCGGTGTGCGTGATGTGCCCTCTCGCCTGTTCAATAGCGGTCATCATCTCGTCATGGATGGCGTCAAATGTTGCATGGTCCATCATACCACGGCCAAGAGCTGACTGATTGCTGACGATAGCAACCGGAATATTTCTGGCGCAGAGTCTGGCGATGGCCTGCAGGCTACCGGGGATCGGTATCCATTGATCCGGTGTCAGGATGTAGTCAGGTGAATCAAAGTTGATGACGCCATCCCGGTCCAGAAGTATAGCAAGGGGTAAATGCGTCAGCATGCCCGGACGCTATCCAGACGTTCTATTACTGGCAAATCCTGTGGATAGCCCGCTACCGGAATTTGGTTTAACGGAAGCTGGTGTTTCCTTGCGGATGTTAACAAAGTACATAAAGTTCTTCTGGAGGAGATTGCATAGTGTTTGCACGGACATTCAAAAATATCGATGACGTTCTCTGGAAAGAGGCGGGCTGTTCTTCGGAACTGGATTACACCGAGCAAACCTCGTGGCTGCTGTTCCTCAAATACCTCGATGATCTGGAGCATGAACGGGCTATTTCTGCCGAGCTAACCGGTAAATCGTACGACTTCATTATCAAAGACTCGTTGCAGTGGTCGGCCTGGGCTGCACCGCAGAAACCGGATGGCTCCTTTGATCACGACACCACACTCACCGGCGATGATTTGATTGCATTCGTGGATAACGAGTTATTCCCGTATCTCAAGGGGTTCAAGCAACGCGCCACCAGCCCGGACACCATCGAATACAAGATCGGAGAAATCTTCGGAGAGATTAAGAACAAGTTCCAGAGCGGCTACAGCTTGCGCGATGCGCTGGAGTTGATGGATGGGCTGAAATTCCGTTCGCAAAAGCAGAAGCATGAACTTTCGGCCCTGTATGAAGAAAAGATCAAAAACATGGGCAACGCCGGACGCAACGGTGGCGAGTACTACACCCCGCGTCCCCTGATTCGCGCCATGATCCAGGTGATTAAGCCGGCTATTGGCGAAACGATCTACGATGGTGCTTGCGGCTCAGCAGGCTTTTTGTGCGAGTCACGTGACTATTTAAGGAAGGGTGATCTGACTACCGGCGAACTGGAGACGCTGCAAACACGGACCTTTTACGGCAAGGAGAAAAAGAGCCTCGCCTATGTGATTGCCATCATGAACATGATTCTGCATGGCATTGACGCGCCGAACATTATCCACACCAACACCCTGGCCGAAAATATCGCCGACATTCAGGAGAAAGATCGTTTCGATGTGATTCTTGCCAACCCGCCGTTCGGCGGCAAAGAGCGCAAGGAGGTGCAGCAGAACTTCCCCATCAAGACCGGCGAAACGGCGTTTCTCTTTTTACAGCATTTCATCAAATCGCTCAAGGCCGGAGGGCGTGCAGCGGTGGTGATTAAAAAGGTCTTGAGCTGCAACAAAATCAATACCATGCTTTTTTAGATTAAGCGTACTTTTTTTGTCATCATATTCAAAAACCCTCATGAGTAAAATATATGCTTAAATTACTCACATGGCAAGTTTTGAACTTTAATTCCAGGCTTAACCGTTATCATTATGTGGTGTCTTTCTCACTATAACTCCATCTCGTTCCTCTAACTCTTGCATACAACCATTGCAGTCCATGTTATACAGCCGCTCACCTGCACGGAGAGCAGCCAATTGCTCTTGATATGTTCTGCGACGAAGAATTGACTGCTCCCATTGGTCGAGAAGCCTGAATGGCCCATATCCATTGTCTGCAGCGCGGATTGAATAGAATACTGCGGCGAACCAGATGATGAACACTATCCAGCCGATGATTGCTGATTCATCTATCATATTCAAAATGAGGCTTAATGTGATGAGAAAGAATAATCCCCCGATGGCATAGACTAGACACGTAACGCCCATCATCTGGTTGTGCTCTCGATCGAGTGCTTCATCATCGCTGAAGTACGTCATAGTATCTGTTCACGCATATTATGAAAGAAGGTTACTTCCAATCTGTAGTCATCACATATTTTGCCGCTAATTGCGTTCATTATTTTTGGCTAACGCGTTGGCAATAACCTGCGGGCGCCGAAGGCGCCCGCCAGGTTCATTGCCTTGTTAGCCCTTGGCACTTACCAGCTTCTTGAACTGAGTGTCGATGTCCATCAACTCTTTGGCTTTGACCACGATTCCCAAGTGCAGCGGGATGGACGTTAGCACCACCGGTTTGTTCGCGGTCGGCACCGCCACTATTGCGATCCGACCGTCAGCAATGTACTGAGGCCCCGCGTACAAAACGCCCAGCAACTTCAAGCGCGCCCCTCCTAGCATCGTATTGCCCTTCTTGTCGGTGTAGCCGCCGACGTTGAAGAGCAGCACGGGGCTGCCACTCGATCCAGGAAAGCAAGCGGCGTCGATCATGAACTCAGGGTTACCATTCCAATCTCTCGCGGGATGTGTGGCGGTCGCTCCCCTCCGGAAGACCGGCATGTTGTTCTTCTGGTCCCAGAGTCCGGTTGGGTAACCGATCATTGTGATGTCTTCGATCTGATCGAGCTCCTGTAGTTCAGCGTCGGTGGCGACCTGTCCTCCAGAGAAGCTCCGATGGAACACCGACTTACCCTTCGATCGGGCTTCTTCAAGCAGCGGGGCGATGGGCATTGCGCAGAGGTCGATGTTGGGTGACGAATGGGGCGTCCACCTCGACTCGAAGTTGTCAAGCGCCACCGCTACCGTACTTCCGATCAGCGGACCTCCATCCGCATCTGAGACGGTCAACTGAAATCGCCCGACGGTCGCTCCTCGTACGACGTGGCGGTTGGTGACGATCGCCGGCACAGACCTGTCGCCATCTTCCGCAAAGTTGAAACAGAAGCCGGTCCCTGTGCTTACGCCGCCCTCGGAGAGGTCACACACGAGCCGGACGGTGCAATCGGCAAGC
>CAZQZF010000213.1:0-3734 GCA_964597745.1 uncultured Zetaproteobacteria bacterium | reverse complement strand
TGAAAAAATGTTCCATACGTTACAATAACTTATGACTTATTCAGGGCTGACTAATGAAGGGTATGCGGAGATATGCCAGAAGCCGTTCCCGGCCCAACAGCTCTCCCCGCGGGTTGCGGGCCTCGGTTATGCCATCCGTGTACAAAAGGATTTCCGCCCCACGGCTCAGATGCAGTCGCAGGGCATGATATTGTACTGAGGGGATGATACCGGCTGGGGGGCCAGAGGCCCCTGCCGCCATATAGGGGTGGCCATCAATGATATGAACCGGAGGCAAATGACCGGCATTTGCATATTCAATCTCTCCTGATTCGGGATGCAGTATCAGCAACACAATGGTGACAAACATGCCCTGGCGGGTCGTGGCGCTGAACATGCGGTTGAACCGTGTCAGAATCGTACCCGCTGTTCCACCGTTCATGGCTTCAAAACGCAGATCCTTGATGACTCGTGACATGACCAGAGCCGCCGATACCCCCTTACCGGAGACATCTCCCAGTAGATAGGCCACGCGTTTATCGGGAAGAATAAAGGTATCAAAAAAATCACCTCCAACTTCGAGAGCTGGCTGATTTGCAAAGGCACAGTCATAACCATTAATTTCCGGGGGCAGGGCAGGCAGAAAAGACTGTTGCAACTGATGGGCAAGATGCAGGTCGCGCTCCAGCAGCGACTGCTTCAGAAGTTGCTGGTGCGCCTTGGCGTTTTCGATGGCCACCGCCGACATCTGGGCAAGTGATTCCAGCAGGTGCATGTCATCCCTTGTGAATGAGCCTTGCTTGCAGTTGATGACCTGGCAGGCGCCGATACACGCATCAAGGTAGAAGATCGGGGAACACATGACCTGTTTTGTGTGGAACCCCGTTTGATTATCAAAATAGGGGTTGAACCTGTCATCGGCATAGGCGTCGGTAATGCGCAGGGACCGGCCATGCTCAGCCACCCAGCCCGCAATACCGGTGCCCTTCGGCACTCGATGTAACTCCCTAAGCTTGCCCTCCGCTTCTCCGAGAGCAACCTGAAAGACCAGATCCCCCGTCTCATCATCCAGAAGAAAGAGCGAGCAGGCCTCGGTCTCCATAACCTGCTGAATTATCTCCATAATCCGCTGAAGCAACATATCCAGATGCAGTTCCCTGGACAGCATCTGATTGACTTCCAGCGCCTTTATCAGATGTTCATTACGAGTCTTGCATAAATGAAGGAGGCGAATGGAATCAGACTTCAACGGAGCTACCATTCTATACCCTTCTGAAACTGGAAATAAGGAGTATGGCGACACCAATAGTAATGCAGCTGTCGGCCACGTTGAATGCAGGCCAGTGATATTCACGCCCCTGAATTTTGATATAAAAATCGAGAAAATCGACGACATACCCCTGCTGAAAACGGTCCCAGATATTACCTGCCGCACCGGACAGGATCAGCGTCAACGCCCAGGGGAGAACACCGGCATGCCGCCGTTCCCGCCACCACCAGAGGGAGACGATAAAGGCAATGCCGATGGTCACGCCCAGCAGAAGATAGGATCGCCAGGCGCCTGAAAGATCATTGAACATGGAAAAGGCCACGCCTGTATTGTGCGCCCGCACAATATTAAACAGGCCGGGAATCACGGAGATTGTCTTGAAATGCAGAACACCATGCTGCTCAATCCACCACTTGCTCAGTTGATCCGCCACCAGCAGCAGAGCAAACAGGATGATCTGGGATCGGGTTCGATTCATAGTGATTTCATAACAGTGCCATTATCCACAAATGTTCTCACACATGAAGCTGGCCTGATTCGGCTTCCAGTTCGCCAGCGCCTGATGTACCGGATCCGGATCAAACACCTCGGCATCCCACATGTCATCAGGATCGGGAATTTCGATGCGACGCTCTGTTGTTCGGAAGGCGTACAGATGCGTATCAGTCCAGCCCATTGCTGTCTGAATGGTGCAGTGCAAGGCATCCATCGTGCAATCCGCCGGAACCAGCAGCCTGCGCCAGATCGGCGGACGAATATTTGTCAGTGTCGCCTTGATTTGATAGCGCATGTTTGCCATCGTATTTTCTTCCCGACACTTCACAGTCTGATTTATTAATGGGGACATTATTTACAGTCCCTCGTAAAATTGTTTTAGTTTTTTTGCAAGAAGAACCTGTCGCTCCACCAAAAAGTCTTCGTACAATGGGACATCCCCTGTAAACATGCGATATGGGATACAGTTTTGCTCGAGATTGGCTTGCAATTGATCCATCGAATCAATAGCGCTGATTTGGGGATGATCATTCTGGATGCCTTCGGTCAAAACCGAAAAATATTTCTCCGGGGGCATGTCTCCAATAGCAATATTAATTTCGGCCTGAGTCATTGTGTAGTTCGCAATTTGGTTATATTTAGATTGCGGGTAGCCAAGCTTTTTCAGGTAATTTTTTGGGTAGATATGATGGCGGTCGCCACGGTGGATTACCATATCGCGGACAGTGATTGCCTTCGATAGAAAGCCGAGATCGCCCATTTTAGACTGCGCGGCAAGAAACAGGCGGAAAAACGGGCTTGAGGCAACCGGCGTATTGAATTTTTTCGGCAAGGCGACTTGCCAGAAACTCTCTCCCAATTCGGCTTCCTGTAGATATCGAAAATAGGATTCAAAGCCTTGCTCGTTAATCCTGCGTATGTCGAAATCGAACGTGCCTTCAGGGTTTCCCGCGAAGCGCTCGGTCAATACGTTTAGAACATAAGCCTTGCGGACATAGGTCTCGATGTTCGCTTGCAGCATCCCTGCTTCACGCAACAGTAGGTAAATGGCGGGATTGCTCACTTCAAAGATTTCATCCATAGGGTTGAACGCAATACGGATGTTTACCCGCCTGTAATGCTTGTTCATCACTTCGTAGCCAAGCACTGCCGCCATCAGGGCAGTGATTCTCTGCTGGCCATCAATGAGAATCTTTTTGCCAGTCGATGAACCGCCGGTTTTTAGCCGAACATCAGGATTCCGCCAGGAAATCAAATAGCCAATCGGATAGCCGCGATAAAGGGAATCCAGCAGGTCACGGACTTGCGCGGCATCCCAAACAAATGGGCGCTGGATTTCGGGAATAGCCACTTCGCCCGATTGCACGTAGGAAAGAAGAATCTGGATGGGATACTGATTGACTGCATAGCGGGTTTTGGCCATAAACATTACTCCATGGGCCATGAAGGGATGGTGGCATCGATTCCGTCCATCAGGCGGCGGGTTTCGTGGATGGTGACAACGATTTTCTGATAATGCTCGATGTCGTCAAAGGAAAGCGTGCGGCCTTTACGGTCTTTCAACCACTTGTTGAGCACTTGGTAACCGCCGATGTGGAAATTCCAGTCCGCTTCCTCCACGCCCTCAAAGCACTGATCCCTGTTGAACCAGACGTTTCCATCCGCATAGCGCAGTTTCTCAACTTCATTGTTTCCGGAATGCGGGAAGCGGGTGATAAAATCATTCAGTTTTGGTGAACGCATCAGATGCAGCAGCACCAATTCCTCGCCCAGATCGGCCAGTATGAAGAATAGCTTCGCATCGGAGGTCAATGGCAGGCGCGGGAAGTCAATCTTCAGGAATTCGGCATAGCGCTGCCGATACGTTGGCGAGTGGAACACCGCATAGGCATAGCAGAAAAGATCTTCGGGGTTCCAGGATAGTTTCACCGCAGGGGACGGTAGAGTAGGAGCCAGGGTATTCCCCAAGCTCCCCTCGTCAAACGCAGCA
>CAZQZF010000212.1:0-3737 GCA_964597745.1 uncultured Zetaproteobacteria bacterium | reverse complement strand
GGGTCAGATGGAGGAATGAGGCATCGACGATGCCTTGCAGGCAGTTTTCGGTCCACGGCGGTTGTTGAAAGACATCGAGTTGGGTGATGGATTCCAGAACGCGCGTACCTGAACGGTGGAGTTCCACCCGGTTTGTGGCATTTGCATCGGCAAGGTATATCTCAAGATAGATATCCCCATGCGAACAGGATACCGGTGGCAACTCATGCAGCAATCGGCCTTCAAATTGCCTTGGCTCCACCGCATATTCCTTGCGGGCCTGTCGATCTATGACCTGGATCCGTACGCCGGACTTGCGAATCCGGTCACGAAGCTCCGATGACAGATACCACTGGATCTTTTCACCGCTTAACTGGCGTAGGCCCGTGAGCAGGGGTCCCACCTTTAATTCCGTCCCGTTTGTGGAGAACATGGATCGCTTGCGGACGACCGAGTAACCGGGATCGCCCTTTTTCATGATCATCTGGTAGTTTCTGCCATCGGCGCCCGATGAGGTGAGTGAGAGTTCATCGCCGACCGTCCAGAAGCTCAACAGGCCGATGCCGAACTCTCCCTGCAGGTCCTTTGCGCCTCCGGCCTTCATCTGGCGTTTGATGGAATCACAGATATGCGTAGCAACGTATTTGAAATCCGGCATGCCGTCACTGGCGCGTGGAATGCCGTTGCCATCATCGCATATACGCAAGTAGGGCGCGCCTCGCTCCCGGCCACGGGTAATCGTGATGTGCAGAGCGCCGGCATCAATGCTGTTTTCAACAAACTCGGCAACGGCCTTCAGCGGATTGCTCTGGGACATGGCAATAATCGTAATCGCATTCCAGTCATTACCGATGCGAAGCTTCCCCCTGCTGTTTGCACCTCTCTTTTTTGAGCGTGACTTTGTAGCCATGGCTCATTATGCAGCCGGTCCAGTCCAGGGACAATGTTTTCGCTTTTTTGTGACAGGCGCCTGTGCTATAAATCCCGGATGCCGGAAAAGACCACAGCAGGCAGTCACAGGCCTCTATCACC
This sequence comes from uncultured Zetaproteobacteria bacterium, assembly GCA_964597745.1. Lineage (GTDB taxonomy): Bacteria > Pseudomonadota > Zetaproteobacteria > Mariprofundales > Mariprofundaceae > CAYLYU01. The sequence goes on along the minus strand of CAZQZF010000212.1, from coordinate 2,726 downwards.
ACGACTTAGCATTTACCACTGGCACCAGGGAATGATCGCCAGCCTCCTTCATCGTGCCAGCGGTCTGGCTCTGGTGCTGTTCATACCGCTGTATTTGTGGTTATTGCCTGGCATGACGGGAACGCCTGATGAATTTTCCGATATTCAGTTATGGCTACATTCGCCTCTTGGCCGAATCGTGTTATGGCTCGTAGGTTCTTCCCTGATTTATCATTTTTTTAATGGCATTCGTTTTCTATGTCTGGATGCGGGATGGGGTGAAAGCCGTGAAATGATGCGGATGGGCGCACGCATCGTTGTTGGCATCGGTATGATTGCATTTGTTCTGCTGGGAGTGATGCTGTGGTGACCGGCTGGCGTTACGGAACTGCGCACAACGGTTTACATGAATGGACCCTGCAGCGGACGAGCGCAGCTGTGTTGGCCATATTGCTACCCATATTGTTCGTACTGCTGATGGGCGTGTTTAACGGTTCCATCAGTCAAATGGAATTACTCAATCTCCTTGATTCTCCCGTTGTGCGTCTGCTGCACACGATACTGATGCTGGTCTTGCTGCTGCATGCGTATCTTGGGCTGGAAGTCATCATTGAGGATTATGTGCATCATGCGGGATTACGAGTTTCCCTGATGGGCATGTTGCTGGTTGCCGCGATCGTTTGTGGAACCTGGTGGCTTTCCATAATCTGGGTCTGGGGCGGCTGATGTCATATCTGTCAACGGAAAAGGTTGAACATCACTTTCACGATGTGGTGATTATTGGCGCCGGCGGTGCGGGTCTGCGTTGCGCCCTGCAACTGGCCAATGCCGGACACCGCGTGGCGGTGGTGTCCAAGGTGCTGCCGACCCGTTCGCATACAGGAGCGGCGCAGGGTGGAATCAATGCATCGCTGGGCAATGTCGTATCCGACCACTGGCTGTGGCATATGTACGATACGGTTAAGGGATCGGATTATCTGGGTGATCAGGATGCAATTGAATATATGTGCCGGGCCGCCCCCCTGGTGGTGCGTGAGCTGGAGCATTTCGGCGTACCGTTCACGCGTCTGGAAAACGGCCGTATCTATCAGCGCGCCTTCGGCGGCCAGATGCGCGAATTTGGCGAAGGGGGACTGGCCAAGCGCTCCTGCGCCGCCGCCGACCGTACGGGACACGCCATCCTGCACACCCTGTATCAGCAGAATCAGCGCGCCGGCACGCATTTTTATGAGGAGTTCTTCGCTCTTGATTTGATTCGGGATGAGGAAGCCTGTCATGGCGTCATGGCCTGGGATATTGCCAATGGCCGCTATCACCTGTTTCAGGCCAAGGCCGTGGTGTTGGCCACGGGCGGCGCCGGGCGCATCTTCAGGGTGACGACCAATGCCCATATCAATACCGGTGATGGCGGGGCGTTGGTGCTGGATGCCGGTCTGCCCATGGAGGATATGGAGTTCTTCCAGTTTCATCCCACCGGCATTGCCAATGTCGGACCGCTGATTACCGAGGGGGTGCGCGGCGAGGGCGGTTATCTTTTGAACTCGGAGGGTGAACGCTTCATGGAGCGTTATGCGCCGACGGCCAAGGATCTGGCCAGCCGCGATGTGGTGAGCCGTGCGATTGCGCTGGAGATCAGGGAGGGACGGGGCTGTGGCCCGAACAAGGATTATGCCCTGCTCAAGCTGAATCACCTGGGCGAAGAACTGATTCTGTCGAAATTGCCGAATATTCATGAACTGGCGTTGCGTTTCGCCGATGTGGATTGCATTAAAGAGCCGATTCCGGTGCAGCCGACGGCGCATTATACCATGGGCGGCATCCCGGCCAATCGTTTTGGCGAGGTGGTGACGCCGGGCAGTGATGGCGGGGAAACGCCGGTTTCCGGGCTTTTTGCGATTGGCGAGGCGGCTTGCGTATCCGTGCACGGGGCCAACCGCCTGGGGTGTAATTCATTGCTTGAGATCGTGGTGTTTGGCCGCGCCTGTGGTAATCAGGTTATGAAACGTTTGAGCCGGCATCGCTATCATCCCACCCTTGATCCGGATTGCTGGAAGGATGGCGTGGCGCGCGTAGAGCGCTGGATTGCGCCGGGTTCGTCCCGTGGCGGGCGGCGCGTCAGCCAGATTCGCCTGGATATGCAGACGGTGATGCAGGAACACTTCAGCGTCTATCGCACCGGGAAAGTGATGGGTGAAGGGATGGAAAAGCTGGATGCACTTGCCAAAGAGATGTCCGATGTCTCCATCAGTGACACAAGCGGCATCTTCAATACCGAGTTGATTGAGGCGCTGGAGGCGGAAAATCTGATGGCGATGGCGCGGGTGACGGCGGCGAGCGCTTTGGCGCGTACGGAGTCGCGTGGCGCACATGCGCACGAGGATTATCCCGAACGGGACGATAAAAACTGGTTGAAGCATACCCTGGCCAGCATGAAGGGCGATCAGATTTCACTGGACTATAAACCGGTGCGCATGCAGCCGATGACGGTGGATTCGTTTCCGCCGAAGAAACGGGTATATTGATGGGTGTGATGATACAACTCGAAATTTACCGCTTTAATCCGGAGACGGATGCGCATCCGCGCATGCAATCATATGAGGTTCCGGTAATTAAACCGGGGATGAAGCTGCTGGACGCCCTGAACCATATTAAATGGCATATTGATGGCACATTGACGTATCGCCGTTCCTGCGGCGAGGGCGTGTGCGGTTCCGACGGCATGAATATCAACGGCGTCAACGGGCTGG
>CAZQZF010000211.1:0-3741 GCA_964597745.1 uncultured Zetaproteobacteria bacterium | reverse complement strand
GTATTATGAACTTCGGGAAAAGGGTGACATGGTCGTATTGCTTCCTGAAGGTGATGTTGCCTGGCAGCGGGAAAAGTGGCTTTCTATTTTTCTTGGCAACAGGTTCCTGTTACCGGCGCAGGTATGGATCGGGGAGGAGGGCGGCATTGAACTTGAACCGGGTCTCCGGGGCCAGATTGCGGATCTTTCAGTCAAACCCATCCATCCTGAATGCTTGATGAATGACAGCGGATTGTTGCCCGAGGAACAAGTTTTATTTGAATTGAAGCGGCATGGTTGGGGTGTCAGGTTTGCCGAGTCATGTACGGGAGGAGGCATGGCTGAGCGTATGAGCCGAATTCCAGGCGCCTCCGAGGTTCTGGATGGCGGCTGGATCACCTATAGCAATGATGCCAAACACAGGCTGCTGAAGGTCCCCAGGAGATTACTGGCGAGATATGGCGCCGTCAGTCGTGAAGTCGCCGAGGCCATGGCCGGCCGGGGCAGGGACAGGAGGAAACACGCATGTCTGGCCATAACCGGCATTGCCGGGCCGGGGGGCGGCAGTGAAGAAAAACCTGTCGGGACTGTGTGGATTGCCGTAGCGACTCCGGATGGCGGTATGTCTTCCAGATGTCTCACTCTTTCAGGTTCTCGAAGCGAGATTCGGTCCCGAAGTATCCTTGGCGGTATGGCTCTGCTGATTTCCATTTTGGAACCGCGAACCTGAACTGTTAATTTTACAAAAATAGGCGGTAGGCGGGGTTGTCTGTCTCATCGACGCAGGCGTAACCAAGCTCATCAAGAAACAGTTGAAATGCTGTTCGTTCGGATTCCGGAACCTCCATACCGGCCAGTACGCGGCCAAAGTCGGCCCCGTGATTGCGGTAGTGAAACAGCGAGATATTCCATCGGCCCGCGATATGGGTCAGGAACTCCAGCAGGGCGCCGGGGCGCTCGGGAAATTCAAATCGGTACAGGACTTCATTCCTGACGGATCGGCTTCGGCCTCCAACCAGATGACGCACATGCAGCTTGGCCAGCTCGTTGTCGTGTAGATTTATAATATCGTAACCATGGGTTTTCAGTGTTTGCTCAATGGCAAAGGACTCATTTCCGTCCTCTACGCCAACACCGACAAAGATATGGGCGTGATCCCGCTTTGACAGGCGATAGTTGAACTCGGTGATGACTCGTGTGCCGATGAGACGGCAAAAAGCCAGAAAGGAGCCCGGACGTTCAGGGATTGTGACGGCAAACAGGCCCTCGCGCTCTTCGCCGATTTCCGCCCGTTCCGCTACATGCCGTAAACGGTCAAAATTCATATTGGCGCCGCTGTTGATGCAGACCATCGTCTTGCCATGGATATGTTCGCGCTCTACATAGGCTTTCATGGCAGCTGTCGCCAGGGCGCCGGCCGGTTCGACAATGCTACGATTCTCATTAAACAGGTCCTTGATGGCGGCGCATATTTCATCGGTTTCGACCAGGACGATTTCATCCACATAGCGCCGGGTCAGATCGAACGTGTGAACCCCGACCTTTTTGACGGCGACGCCATCGGCAAAGATGCCCACCTGATCAAGCTCAACGATGCGGCCGGCTTCAATAGAGCGATACATGGCGGCCGAATCAACCGGTTCCACGCCGATTACCCTGGTGGCCGGGGACCGGTGTTTGAGATACGCCGCCATACCGGAGATTAGGCCGCCGCCGCCGATGGGAACAAACACAAAATCTATATCTTTTGGGGACTGGCGCAGGATCTCCTCGGCAATCGTGCCCTGACCGGCGATGACGATGGGGTCATCATAAGGGTGTACAAACACCATATTCGATTCTTCCAGCAGCTTTTGGGCGTGTTCGCTGGCATCGGAATAACTGTCTCCGGCTAGGACAATGGTTGCGCCCATGGAACGGACGGCGCTCACCTTGATCTCCGGCGTGGTGCGCGGCATGACGATCGTGGCCGCACAACCGCGTTTGTGCGCCGACAGGGCTACGCCCTGGGCATGATTTCCCGCCGAGGCGCAAAGCACGCCCCTGGCGCACTCGTCATGACTCAGGTTGGCTATCTTGTTGTATGCTCCCCTGAGCTTGAATGAGAATACCGGTTGCAGGTCCTCGCGTTTCAGCAGGATCTCGTTGTGCAGACGGCGGGAGAGCTTTGGCGCCAGTTCAAGCGGCGTCTCCACGGCTACGTCGTAAACCCGCGCATGTTCAATGGCTTCAATATAGTCCATGCACGCTTATATCATGATTGAGGCGGTTTATGCTATATTTTGCTGTGTTATAACGGTGATGCGGTCTGTCTCTGGCGTCGCCATTCATTCAACTGGAGCACTAAATTCTTTGATTATCTTGTGGTTTCCGACAGTAGAAGGCATTGTCTAATTACAAGCGCATCTATCCACGCCTGCTGGCGGCGCTGGCGATATTCTGTCATGCGCGCGCATGGCTCGTGGTCACAACGGCGTTGTTTCTCACCGCCGGTTGTATGCAATTTATCGTATCTCACATGGCGGTGAGCACGGATTTTGACGCCCTGCTCTCCCATAAACTTCCCTTCGCCAGGAACCACGCCGCCCTGGAGAAGGCCTTTCCCCGTCATAACGATACGGTGCTGGTGGTGATCGATGGCGATACCGCCGATGTGAGCGCATTCGCCGCACGCACCTTCACGGCATGGCTTTCACGGCATCCGGATGTCGCCAATCAGTTCTTTGATCCCGGTGGCAGCACCTTTTTTCAAAGGAACGGACTGCTCTACCTGAGCCCTGATGAGCTCGATGCCGTAAGCGGCAGACTGGTTGCGATGCAGCCTGTATTGTCGCAATTGGCGCGGAACGCAAGCCTGGCCGGCATGGCGAAGCTCATCGGGGATGCGCTGGAACATGATATGTCCATCGCCCCGGATGAACGCACCACGCTGGCTCGCATGTTTGATGCATGGCGTGCGGCTATTACTGCTGTTGAGCAACACCGTTTCTTCATCTTTCCATGGCGAGACATCATGGCGGGCAATGCCCATGTCATAGCCTCGCATCGGCGCATCATTGAAATCACGCCCCACATGGATACGGACGCCATTCAACCCGCGGCACAAGCCATCGAAGCTATTCAAAAGGCCATTCCCGCATTGGGGCTGACGCTCGAACATGGCGTCCGCGTGCGTCTGACCGGTTCCGCCATGCTGGATTATGTGCAATTGCAGGGTTCATTGCGTGCGGCCGGACTGGCGACGGCGCTGGCCGGCGCCCTGATTCTGTTGTTGTTGTTTATGGCGCTCAAAAGTGTTCGCATGCTGCTGGCAGTTACCCTGACGCTGGTCATGAGCCTCATCTGGACGACCGCATTCGCACTGTGCGCCACGGCGCCGTTGAATGTTATTTCCGCTTCCTTTGCGGTTCTTTTTATAGGTATGGGCGTGGATTTCGGTATTCAGTTCGGTATGCACTGCCAGCGTCAATCCTTGCGGGATACCTGCGCCATCGCCGCCATTCGTCACACCGCGGCAGGACAGGGTGCGGCCATGACGGTATCCGCCACAGCTGCGGCAGCCGGATTCCTGGCTTTTACCCCGACGGCATATAAAGGACTTGCCGACCTGGGTATCATTGCCGGCGGCGGCATGCTTTTGGCGCTTGCCGCCACCCTCACCGTATTGCCCGCCCTGATGGGAATGATGCATTTACCCGATACGCCGCGTCCGGTTGGCGCGTCGTTTGATGCTTCAGAGGATGGAGGCTCAGGGGAAAGACA
>CAZQZF010000210.1:0-3746 GCA_964597745.1 uncultured Zetaproteobacteria bacterium | reverse complement strand
GTGTGAGCGGGGCGCAAATCCAGCCAACATCATCGCCGCCCTGGGCCCTTGCATCGGACCTTGTTGCTTTACCATCAGTGAAGATGTCAGTCGAATACTGGAACGCTCCTGTCCAGGCGCCAATAAATACATATCCGGTGAGTCGCGGACAGCCGATTTGGCGGCCATCAACATGCTCCATCTCTCCCAAGCAGGCGTGCTCAACGGGCATATGGATCACATCCGGTCCTGTACCTGTTGCCAGACTGAACTCTTCTTCTCTCATCGCCGGGACAAGGGGCGTACAGGCCGGCACCTGGCCATTGCCGGGCGCGCATCCACCGCTTAGCCTTCGCCGGATGATCAATTCCCTGCTCATCATCGCCGTATTGCTGCTCTCCGCATGCGCCAGTAACGTTTCGACCGGTGATCCGGAGCAGGATTATGAGAGAATAAAAGAGTCCATTAAATCCGGCCATTACAATGAGTCTATCGATGTCCTGGAGAAATTTCCCGCCAAGCATCCGTATAGTCAGTACTCCGTTCAGGCCGAACTTCTCCACATCTATACCGCCTACAAACTTGAGCAGTATATACTTTCCGAAACCCTGGCCGGGGAGTTCATCAAACGCCACCCTCGCCATCCCGATGTGGCCTATGCCAAGTATCTGTTGGGCATGTCTCATTACCGGCAATTAGCCTCGGCAAAAAAGGATCAGGGAGAGACGCGGAAGGCAATCAAGGCCTTTAACACCCTGATTTCCGATCATCCAAAGACAAATTATGCCAGGGACGCGAAAAAACGCCTGGGCCGGCTTTACAGGCTCCTGGCTATGCATGAACTAGAGATCGGAAAATATTATTTTAAGCGGGGCAGATATGTGGCCGCGATTAACCGGTTTGATACCATAGTTCGGGATTACCAGACATCAAAGGCGATTGAAGAAGCCCTGTATTATATGGCCGCCTCTTATTCGGCGTTAGATCTCAAGGATGATGCGCGCATTACCGCCCTTTTGCTCCGGCACAATTACCCGCGAAGCAAATGGAGCAGAAAGTCGGGGCGCTTTCTTTAAAAATCCCCACGGGGATTTTTAAAGTTGATAGGAGTATGTAACGCCAATCAGATCAGCGGAAGTGGAATAATCCCCATTCACGCCATTGATATTGGTTGTGGTCGCACGGTCCTGCCGTTTGTGTATGCATATACTGGCTAATGGCTCCCCTTTGAACGGTAAACTAGTTTGTTCTAGAAATGATAGTTTGCGGACAGGCCGACCAGATGCGCATTAGCTGTATACTTGCCATTCCGAACCGCATTATTCCCGGTAGAAGCAGTCTGATTCAGATCTTTCTGTTTTAAGTACATATAGGCCACATCCACTGTGAAAGCCTTGGTGATATCATAGCCTATGCCCGTGGAGAAAATATGGCGATCATTTACCGGAATTCTTGGAGAGAAATTCTTGTCATTCACCGGGGAGGGGTCATAGGCATAACCCAGGCGCAGGCGCAAGCCATCGTTTACTTTCCATTCAAAGCCCACGCGCGCTGCTACGGTTGGATGATATTCTTCCGGGATTACAATGCTGGAAACAGGCGCAGCAGGCGGAAACGGTGCTGGCAAACCGGTCAGAACCGTCATTGGTGAAGCGTAGTTCAATACAATCTGGTCAAACTTGCTCCAGTTGGTCCAGTCAGCCTCGACGCTGATGGTCAGCGTGTCAGTCGGATGAAAGGCAATGCCACCATTAACCATGTCTGGCAATTTGAGACTAGTAGTGGCCGCTGTATTTCCGCCCAGTAAACTGATCGCTGTTCCGGTGATGTGTATGGCCACCTGCGTACGGTAGCTGACACCGACGCTGAATAAATCGTCCTTGTACATCAGGGCTACATTGCCACCCCAGCCATCGCCATCGGCGTTCTGGGTCAGAAAGGAATTGTTCAAATCCACATCCTTCAAATACACATAGTCAAAACCACCGCCGATAGAAATATGGTCCGTAATCTTGTATGCAATATTGGGATTTACATTAACCAACTCGATTCTGGTAAAGGTGGCGGATGTGGAAAATGGACTGGATGGCGATGGCGCAAGGCCTGAAGCCACCCAATCTGTTTCCAGACCGAACGGACTGGTCACGCTCAAACCGTAGGACACACCGAATTTCGGATCGGTATACGCCACATGAAAATGAGGAATCACGAAATTCTTGCGGTCACTGCTGATAGACACAGGTCCAAACGCAGTCAACGGATTGCTGGAATTACCGGTAAAATCCACCTTGGGCACGATTATCCCAACACCTCCCAGCATCAAGTTGCCGCCTTCCTGAAAAGCAATCCCGGCGGGGTTGTACCAGAGCGCAGATGCATCATCGGCTACCGCTGTAAATGCATTGGCCATACCCATGGCTCGTGTACCCTGCTCCGGCAACTGGAAGCCATTGGCCTGAGCCTGCGTGGCTGCAAATAATAAGGCTGACACGACAATTACAGTACGGTTGAAAATATGCTGCATAACTTACCTCCCCAAGTATTTCAATCAGATGGTACAAGATAAGTCCAAATCAGTGAAAAATGCAAGGAATCGTGTTAAAGGCGCAGCAGAAAGTGCACGGCCTAAAGAATTTATTCGCCGTATGCAGTCAGTAACCGAGTTTGTAGCTCCCCCTTTCCCGCATTCAGGCCGCCTTCCACAACAGGCATCTTGTCCTCGGCGGGAGAAAGTTGTCCGGGGCCTCGATGTCGCTCTCAACTCACAGTGAAGATGATCCTGCTGACAGACAACTGATCCGCAACCCGCATCTCCGGGGTATAGGAAATCAGCAGCAGTGTTTTCCTTTCTGTACTGGCGGGCAGGCTACATCACCGTACGAACAGAACACGCAGCAATCACCAGGTTTCGGCCTGAGAAGCGCATGACAATGTTCACATTCATAAAACCACTGGCAGGCATCGGTTGGCATAGTTTCCGTCTTTTGGCGCCCGCATCCGGGGCAGGTGATGGTGGACGTGAGGATGATATCAGTCATGGATCTGTTTCTGGCGCTTACGTGTCACCGCATAAACGGTCAGTCCAATAAAAAAGACCAGCGCCGGCATTAGCACGGCATCCAGGTGTCCCACCCAGGCAGCCAGCCCGACGGCGCCAAACAGAATGACCAGTACAGGCGTAAAGCAGCACAGGGCGGCAATGGCAGACCCAATGATGCCGGTTTTCAGTAATGTGGATTTCATGACCCTTCACCTTTGCCAAGATCCTTTTTCATACGCTCAAATACCGTTTTATCGATCTCGCCTTTTGCATAGCGCTTTTTAAGTATCTCCAGCGGAGACTCTTTCCCGCGTCCGGAAAGCCATTGCACGATCAATACCGCACCGGCAATGATCAGAATCCAGAACAGGATATTGAGTAGGCCCATGCCACCCATCATCCACCCGTTGTTCATCATACCCATCATGGTTGATTCTCCTGTTTTCTTTGTAATGCCCGTTTAATCCATATTAAGAATCCAGCTGATGCTTATTGTAATGGTTTTGCATTGTTGATAGTGGCCGGATATCCCAGTTTGGTGATGGTCTCGGCAATCGCCTGTGGTGTTTGCTCGCTATCCTCGTAAGTAATGGTTGCTGTTGCGGTCTTATAGTCAACAACGGCGGCATGCACTCCTTTCATCTGCAGGGCGCGATGGCGAATGCTGATCGGGCAGGAACTACAGGTCATCTTGGACACATGCATGGTTACGGTTTGTTCCTGAGCA
>CAZQZF010000209.1:0-3751 GCA_964597745.1 uncultured Zetaproteobacteria bacterium | reverse complement strand
GGCGAATCAAGAACTTGCGCTATGTGTGTGCGACCAACTGCTTTTTCTAGGTTTATATGTCTCCAGATTAGCAATGCGGACAGGCGCCGGTGGATGAGAATCATGCCAGGCCGAATAGAGCGCATCGGGCGTCAGTGTCGAGGCATTATCCTCGTACATCCTGACCAGGGCCGTGATCAGATCAGCAGCGTTGCTGTGGCTGGCCGCGTAATCGTCCGCCTCAAACTCATGCCGGCGAGAAAACCAGCTTGAAAGTGGTGTCATCCAGAAGGTGAAGTGGGGCAACACCAGCATAAACAGGATCAGAAGCGTATGGTGAGAGGGAAGTGAGACGCCCAGTGTCTGATAAAACCAGTTTTCGCCCGCGAGCCAGCCAAGTATTGCAAAGCCCGCCAGCGAAAGGACCGTCATCACGACCATCGCTTTCCTGATATGGCGCCGTTTGAAATGGCCAAGCTCATGCGCCAGTACGGCTTCAATCTCGTCATGAGACAACTGTTTTATCAGCGTATCAAAAAACACGATGCGCCGGCTTCGACCAAAACCAGTGAAATAGGCGTTTCCATGCGTGGAGCGGCGCGAACCATCCATCACATACAAGCCCCGGCTTTCAAACCCACAGCGGCTCAGCAATGTCTCAATACGAGACTTCAGATCTCCATCCTTAAGGGGTGAAAACCTGTTAAAAAGCGGAGCGATCAGGGTTGGATACAGCCAAACCATGAACAATGAGAAAACCGTCCAGATTAGCCAGACCCAAAGCCACCACATCGTGCCTGTCGCCTGCATCAGCCACAGGACTATGGCCGTCAATGGTGTCCCAATCGATAAAAAAAGAAGCCCCTGCTTGACCAGATCGGAAACAAACAGTCCCGGTGTCATGCTGTTAAACCCGAAACGCTGTTCGATAACAAATGTGTTATAGATTGAGAATGGTAACGTCAGGAGTTCGGAAATCATGAAAAATCCGGAGATGAAGATGACGCCAGTCAATAGTTCGGACAAACCCAGGCCGTGCGCGAGACCATCCAGAAAGTCCAGCCCGCCGCCAATCGTCCAGATAAACAACAAGCCAACGCCGAACACCGAGAACCAGAGGCCAAAGCGCAATTTTGCCAGCGTATAATCCGCTGCCTTCCGATGCGCCGCCAGTGAAATCCTTTCGGTAAAATATTCGGGCACGGTATTACGATGAGCCTTTACATGCCGCGCCTGCCGGATGTTCAGCCAGAACTCGACCAGCAGATGCAGGGCAACCACTGCCAGGAAATAGACCATGATCGATTATATCGTCAGTAAAGGACTTAAGGTAGTGGCCATTGATATGATCTATCAGATGTCCGCTTTTGTGCAACATGCGGGTTAAATCTCCCATGGCGAATATGCCTTTCCTTTGACAGGATGTGGATATGGCTGAAAACCCCATTGGCTCTATACTGATAGTCGGTGTTATGTCCGGCACATCGGCTGACGGTATTGATGTCGCGATTGTAGAAATTGGCAACGATGGGAAGATCGAACTGAAGCATTACCGGGAACACCCCCTGCCGAAGGACCTGCGCGAGCCCGTCCTGCGTCTAGCCGAACCCGGACTTGGTCAGGTTGACAGTCTGGGCCGGCTGGATCATGCCATGGGTGAGGTCATTGCTCAGGCGGTGCTGAAAACCCTGCGGGAAGCAGAGATTGAGCCTGAGGAGATTACAGCCATTGGCAGTCACGGCCAGACCATCCGCCACCGGCCAGTGGGGAAGCATCCCTTTTCCCTGCAGATCGGCTGTCCATCCACGATTGCCGAGATCACAGGTATCACTACCGTTGCCGACTTCAGACGTCAGGATATTGCCGCCGGTGGTCAGGGCGCCCCGCTAACCCCGTTTGCGCATCATCTGCTGTTCGCCAATGACCATGAGCCGATCTGTATCCTCAATATTGGCGGCATAGCTAATCTGACCTGGCTGTCGCCGGAAGGGAAGATCACGGGCTTTGATACGGGACCGGGCAATATGCTCATGGATGGCCTGATGCTGGCGGTTACTGATGGACGCCACGGCTTTGACCATGAGGGCCAGTTCGCCGCCTCTGGCCATGTATGCACACCCCTGCTCGAGCAATTGAAACAGCATCCGTTTTTTTGTCGCATGCCACCGAAGTCATGCGGCCGGGAGGAGTTCGGAAGAACCATGCTGGACCGAATCATGGCCTGGCCGGAAATCTGTGAAGCGGATCGTTTGGCAACGGCCATGCAGTTGACCGTGGACAGCATTGCCGGAGCGCAGCGCTGGCTGCCCGGTCAGCCCATGACGTGGTATGTTTGTGGCGGCGGGGAAAAAAATACGCATTTGATGAAATTGCTGTCCGGGCGACTGGCGCCCGCAAGGGTTTGTAGTACGGAGGCGGTCGGCATCCCGCCACCGACGGTGGAAGCCGTCTCATTCGCTATCCTCGCCTGGTATGCCCTTCAAGGCCTTCCCAATACAATTCCCGAAGTTACGGGAGCAAGCCGGGCGGTTACGGGCGGTCACATCGTTCCCGGCCGGAACTGGCCTGAATTGCTGCAAACCCTGTCTGTATGGACCCGTTCACCCACGCCATAAGCGGTGCTGTTTTGGCAAGGGTGATGCCGAAACAGAAGCTGCCGGGAGGGACCACCTGGTTTCTTGCCATCGTGGCCATGCTCCCGGATGCCGATTATCTGCTCCGCCTATTCTCCGATGTCCTGTATCTGAGATATCACCGTGGCGTCACGCATTCGATCCTGCTCTTGCCGTTGTGGACATGGCTCTGCTATAGCCTAATTCCCAGGCAGCGCCGGAAATATCCCGTGATGCCCTGGTTGATCGCAGCCGCATTAGGCCTGCACATCGTATTTGATCTTGTCACATCCTTCGGCACCATGATTCTGGCGCCACTCTCGAATATGAGATTCACCTGGGACCTCGTCTTTATCATTGATCCCCTTTTCACACTGACCCTGTTGATCCCTCTGGTCCTGACCTGGGTGTGGCCAACCCATGCACGCCGGCTCTGCGCAATTGCTTTCATCGGTATGACAGCCTATCTCGGTCTGGCCTATGCCAATCATCAGCATGCCTTGACGCTGGCACGCCAAAATCAGCCTCAGGCGGAACGGGTCTCGGCCCTGCCACTGCCGTTTTCGCCATTCAGGTGGCAGTTGATTGCCGAATACCCCGACCACTACCAGCGGGCAGCCGTAGATCTTCTGCCAGGGTTTCCGGGAACCAACAAGGTACTTCCAGCACAATTCACACAGAGATTTTCGAGAGGTGTCCGGTCAGTTAAGGACGTTAAATGGCAGCAGTTTCCAGCCATGAAGTCTCTGACCGGTATTGACGGGCTGCCTGGGGTGCCATTCTACCGATGGTTTACCCGTTTCCCCGTTGTGTTGGAGAAGAACAGCGAATCTCTCGAATTCGCCGACCTGCGCTTCTTTGCCGGCCCGCTTCAGGATTCACCTTTTCGGCTCATGATCGAGATGCAGCCAGAACCCAGAGCCCATATTACGCACCTGAGAACACCCCGGCGTTAGGGGAACGCTGATTAAAGCAGTGTTTCCGTGCAGCCCATGGATGGGCTGCCAAATCAGGCGCATAAGCGCTTGATTTGTAAGCAAAGGTAAAACCGCGCTTTTACCTTTGCGAGCTGATTTCTTGCAGGACGCAATAAATCAGCATCTCCTTAGCCTGCACTATTCATGAATCGTCGTGATGATCGCGCCGGACCTTTGTTCGCA
>CAZQZF010000208.1:2451-3775 GCA_964597745.1 uncultured Zetaproteobacteria bacterium | reverse complement strand
TGATCAAACAGATCCATAAACGACGTGACGCAGGCGGGATCAAAATGACGCCCGGACTGCTCAATAATATGTGCTTTGGCAGCCGACGCTTTCCAGGCGGGTTTGTAAGGCCGGTAGGAGGTCAAGGCATCATAGACATCGGCTACGGCGACGATGCGGGCCTCGATCGGTATCTGTTCCCCGGCCAAGCCTTGAGGATAGCCCGTACCGTCAAATCTTTCATGATGTCCAAGGGCGATTGTGGCGCCAAGACTGATAAATTCCGATGGGCTGTCCTGAAGGATCGCCTGACCAATATTGGGATGTTGCCGCATGATACGCCATTCCTCGTCCGTCAATTTACCAGACTTGAGCAGGATGTGATCCGGAATACCGATCTTGCCGATATCATGCATGGGCGCCGCCAGCTCAATTGCTTTGCACTGATCCTTTGGCAGTCCCAGCCGTTCAGCCAGCAGATGCGAATATTTAGCCATGCGCAACACATGGGCGCCGGTATCCCCATCCCGGTATTCACCAGCCTTGGCCAGACGCAACAGGGTCTCGTGCTCACGCATCTTGATTTTTTGGAGCGCATGGGCGACCTGTTCTTCCAGCCATTTGCTTCGATGCTTGATGATCTGCTGCTGTTTGCGCAGTGTGAGCAGATTCCGGCAGCGCGCACAAAATTCCATCTGATCAATGGGCCGGGTCAGAAAATCCGTAGCGCCGGCTTCCAGCGCATCGTAACGAATCTTCAGATCGTTATCGGCGGTAATCATCACCAGAGGCACGTCCACGCAGTTCGGAAGAGAACGCAGGCGGCGGGAGAATTCGATGCCATCCATTTTTGGCATGCGGTAATCCGTCAGTACCAAATCCGGTTTGTGCTCCTTTGCCGAAACAAGCGCCTGAAAGGCATCTTCATGGGAATAAATAACGAGCTTGGGTTCAATGGCTCGGACGAGGCCTTCGACAATTTTTCGTCCGGTAAATTGGTCATCAACGATGAGGACCTGCATGCCATCAAACTGGTTGTAAAAGCCATTATTGGTCAGGATTCGTGAAAGTTTCAAGAAGAATACCCTCCGGATCAGATCTGCTCACACAACAGGGAAGAGACTTCTTCCGCCGGCATGGGATGATACAGAAAATACCCCTGAGCGGCATCACAGTCATGAGTGCGAAGAAAATCAAGTTGTTCCTCGTTTTCAACTCCTTCCGCAATCACCCTTAGATTCATCGAGTGCGCCATCCGGATGATGGCGGAGCAGATCGCGGCATCGTTCGGCTCACCGGGGAGATTACATATAAAGGACCGGTCAATCTTCAAGGTGTCCAGCGG
>CAZQZF010000208.1:0-2351 GCA_964597745.1 uncultured Zetaproteobacteria bacterium | reverse complement strand
GCTCACCGGGGAGATTACATATAAAGGACCGGTCAATCTTCAAGGTGTCCAGCGGCAGATGTTTGAGACGCGTCAGGCAGGAAAAACCCGTACCGAAGTTGTCAAGCCCGATACGGACTCCCATTGAGCGAAGTTGTTCCAGTTCCGCCTGGTACTGCTCTACATATTGCATGATGGAATTTTCAGCAATTTCGAACTCCAGTAAACCGAGGTTCAGATCGGAGTTGTTGAGAAAACGGACGGCGATGTTTAAGGGGTTGTCTTCATTGAGTTGATGCGGGGAGTAGTAGACGCCAAAGTTTAATGATACGGGCACAGGTGAAAGCCCGGCATCCCGCCAGGCGTGGATCTGATCGCATGCATGGCGCAAAACCCATTCGTTGATCCGCCGTATCAAGCCCATCTCTTCAGCTAACCGGATAAACACTGAAGGTGAGGTCTGTTCTCCATCGCAATGCCGCCAGCGCAGCAGCGCTTCAAGGCCAATCACCTTGCCGTTTTCTAAATCGACCTGGGGTTGATAGAGGAGTGCAAGTTCGTCGTTCTGGATCGCCATGCGCAGTTGGTTCTCTTGTTGCAGACGGCTCCGTACGTCCTCACCCAGTTTACGGGTATAGAATTTATAGCGGTTTCTGCCATTTTCCTTGGCGAGATACAGGGCTTTATCGGCCCTGTCGATCAGATCTTTAGCTCTTTCTCCATCCATGGGATAGATGCTGATGCCGATGCTGGCGCCGATGATTTGATCGTTGCCATTCAGATGATGGGGTTGGGCGAGGGCGTCAAGAAGTTTTTGGGCAACCAAAGCGGCGCCCTGGGCGCCCTCCACATCCATCAGCGTGAGGATATATTCATCTCCGGCATAGCGCGCCACCGTGTCCATGTCACGAACGCAACCCGCCAGGCGGTCGGCAACGGTTTTCAGCACTTGATCGCCAAATTCATGCCCCAGGGTATCGTTGATGTTTTTGAATCGATCGAGATCAAGGAACAATACGGCCAGTTTCTGATGATGACGCTTGGCCTGAGCCAGCGACTGCTCCAACCTGTCAAGAAACAGGGTTCGATTGGGAAGGTTGGTGACGAGATCAGTATGGGCAAGGCGTTCAAGTTGTTTTTCCACCAGCTTGCGATCCGTAACATCACGGATGATCGTCTGGATGGCGGGTTTACCCTGAAAGTCTGTTGGCATCATACTGATTTCAGCATCAAATAGTTCCCCATCCAGCCTTTTAAGCCTTTCCTCCGTCAGAAGCGCCGGACAATTTTCCTCGATCACCTGTTCGACCCGCAATGCCAATGGCCCCTGAGTCTTGGGCGGTACAAGCTCCATCAGCGGTTTGCCGATTAAGGCATCGATATCCTGAGCCCTGAAGATTGTTGCGGAAGCAGGATTGGCAAACAGAATCCTGTTCTCGCATTGAACGATAATGGCATCTGGAATCGCTTCAACGAGACAGCGGTAACGTGCCTCGCTGTCGCGCAGTTCATGATGAAATTCCTGCTCTTCACGCAGACGTATGTTTTCCCGCCTTAAAGTGTGATAGGACAACCAGCGGTCGACAACATGCAGCAATTCATGCGGATTTACCGGCTTTTCCAGATAATCCACCGCACCATCACGCAGGGCGTTGATCGCATTGGTCTTGTTTGCGTAGGCCGATACCATGATTACCGGGCAATCCGGAAAAAGCCGGCGAGCGTTTTTGAGCACTTCGATGCCGGATTTTCCCCCAAGTCTGATATCCACCAGTGCCAGATCAATGGAACGGTCCATCAGGGCAACGGCCTGGTCGTAGTCCGCCGCTTCGCATACCTCATAATTGGCTTGTTCAAGGATGGCGCGGTACAACTGCCGCATGGATGCCACATCTTCAACAATGAGTAGTTTGGCCTGTTTCAAGGAGTTCTCCCGTATGAGCATAATGCTTTTTCCGTGAGGATTCATCAAGGGCTGGGCTTAACATGTTGGCTCAACATTGTCATATTGGCGCACCGCTTCGCTGAGGGTACACTGCCGCGCCCATGGATCAGGCCCAAATTCGTAATTTTTCCATCATAGCTCATATTGACCACGGCAAGTCCACGCTTGCCGATCGTCTCATTGAACGGACAGGCGCGGTTTCCGAACGTGAGATGAAGAAGCAGGTGCTGGATTCCATGGCCCTGGAACAGGAGCGGGGAATTACGATCAAAGCGCAGACGGCATGCCTTAATTACAGGGCTGCCGATGGTAATGTGTACTGGCTAAACCTGATTGATACACCCGGACACGTGGATTTCAGTTATGAAGTTTCGCGCAGCCTGCAGGCCTGCGAGGGGGCGCTGTTGATTGTCGATGCCTCCCAGGG
>CAZQZF010000207.1:1395-3808 GCA_964597745.1 uncultured Zetaproteobacteria bacterium | reverse complement strand
CTAGCTGTGCATGTCCAACGTACTGCATGTCTGCGCGTTGAGTGCGGGCGGAGTCGCGCTTCGCGGCATCAATGAATATCAGGCGCTCCAGCAGGTTGTCGTTGGCCGGACTGGCGGTACTCAGAATAAAGAAGGCGTCACCGCCGCGGATCGTATCCTCGATCTGCATGAAAATTTCCCCATCCGAAAAACGCCTGAGATGAATATCACCCAAGGGGATGTTGATATAATCACTCACTTCCTCAGCGAGTTCAGGAATGGATGTGCCTGAAAAAAGGCGTAAACGTTTATTTAACATGGTACTTGTGCTCCTAAGGAAGTGCTGATTCAATACATCCTGTATTGAATCAGCTCGTAAAAAAACGTCGTTTTTCTTTTACTTACAAATCAATCACTTTCGTTTTTGATTTGGCAGCCCATCCGTGGGTCGCACGGAAGCGCTGATTTAATCAGCGCTTCCCCTGACTGGCTGGGGCGGCAGGATTCGAACCTGCGCATACCGATACCAAAAACCGGTGCCTTACCGCTTGGCTACGCCCCAATAATGGTAATTTTCAGAGAGATCATCAACACCACCCATGGACGGCCCTCTTGCAATTTCATTGATCGGCCTGGGCATTACCACGGGATCGCGATGTCATCACCATAGGATGCACGGTCATCAACTTTCCGACATGTGTCCATGTTGCACAACCTCTGGATTGAAGGTTCCTGGCCAGGGTGATTTCTGCGTTGCGCGATGCCAGCATCCCTACGCAAGCCGAGCCGCTTCCACTCATCCATGAAATCCCTCCGGCACTGCGCATGGTCCTGAGCAGATTACCAATGGAGGGGCAAAGCTTGATGGCGATTGCTTCCAGATCATTTAAACCCAGCCTGTTTACATTCGAATCTGAAAGGGTGCGGATATTATCCGGCTGGTTATTTCGGGTCAATTCCGCCTGTAGATCAAAATGACGAAATACCTCGGCCGTAGAAACGCCGGCGCCGGGAGGATAGGCGAGCAGGCAATGATCTGATGGCAGGCAGGCGCCCAATAGAGACAGATGGTTGCCTATACCCGACGCGGTGCTTGCCCGCCCAAAAAGGAAACAGGGAATATCCGCGCCAAAGGGCGTGGCAAATTCAATCATCTCTTCGGTGGATAGGCCAAGATTCCATTGCCGGTTTGCTACCATAATGGCCGTTGCGGCATCACTTGAGCCACCGCCAAGTCCTGCCTGTTCGGGTATGTGCTTGATGATATGCACATGCATACCCTGGCGGATGCAATGTCTCCGCCGGAGTTCCGCGAGCACCCTGTATACCAGATTATCCGGGCCGGACAGGTGATTCCGGGTACATGAAACACTCAAATGGTCAGCAGAAGATATTTCAAGATGATCCATTGAATCCACATAGGCAAAGCCTGTTTCCAGGCAGTGATAACCGTTCGGCAGGACACCCGTAACCTGGAGATACAGATTAATTTTAGCCGGGGCTGGAAACCTTGAAGAGCTATTCATTGATTATCAATATGGCAATTTTACCGTTTCGGATGTCAGTGATTTTCAAAATACGCCTGAGTTGATTCCACCTGACCCGGATAAGGCTATTCAGTCGTTTTCCGGCCCACATATTTTCACCGGTTCTGGTGAAATCATCCGGCGCGCTTCCTCTCAGAAACCGGGCTACGTCAGTGGGAAACAGTGGGATTCCATAAGATGCCAGATAATTCAGATTAATTTCCCGCCAATCTGTTCCGGCAGCCTGATTATCCCTGAGCCATAGATGCCTCTCCTGCCAGCGCAACTCAACGATGCGCCCGGTCAGGGCGTGAGTCAATCGCAGCCAGCCTCTGTCTTTTCCATTGTTGCGCCAATCAACGAGCACCTGCCAGCGGCGGGCGGGTTCTATGACCATAAGTCTTGCCGAAAATTCGGCATAGGATTTTCTACCGGTTTCTGGCGGCGCCTTGGCGCAGGCAGCCAGAAAAACAGTGAGAACCATGAGTCCTGTAATAGACTTCGAAAATACTCGGAGGTGAAACATTTAAGGCCGCAGCATTTATATATAATCCGGGCTAACCCGGATTATAGTCCATTAATTATTTTTTTTTGCAATTTCTCTGGGTGTTCGTGGCCAAGTTTAATGGCCTTACGCCATGCCTTTCGGGCGCCTTCAGCATCACCGGTTTTCCATAAGATGTCGCCAAAATGTTCAGTCATAACCGGGTCACTCGATAATTTTTTTATTGCCTTGCGTTGCGACTCAAGCGCCTTGCCATATCTGGCCTGTTGAAAATAGACCCAGGCCATGGAATCGAGATAGTAGGGATCTCCCGGTTTCTGTTTTAGGGCTTTCTGGATCATTCCCTCGGCTTCTTCAAGTTGCAAACCACGCCGGGCAAGGGTGTAACCCAGGAAATTCAATG
>CAZQZF010000207.1:0-1295 GCA_964597745.1 uncultured Zetaproteobacteria bacterium | reverse complement strand
GGCTCAAGCCTGTTCTGCCGGACAGCAATACCGGCAAGTCTGAGCTGAGTCTTGGAATAGTCTTTATCTCCCGGCCCAAATCGTTCATAGATTTCGGAAGCCTCCTGATCCTTGCCCAGCGCCTCCAGGCTGGCGGCAAGATAGAAGCGGTTGGAATTTTGCTCCGGCTGTTTTGACAAAGCTTCGCGAAAAATTCTGGCTGCTTCCTGAAAATCGTTCTTTTGATAGTAGAGCAAACCAAGCGTCGTCAGGATGTCGCCTTGCTCCCCGGTCGCCCTAGCGAGACGGCGGTATACCTTAATGGCCTCGTCAATGTGATGCTGTTGCATCAGTATTTGGCCCAGATGTTCGCTAATGCCGCGAGATTTTGGGTGATGTTGCAGAAAATCGGTCAATATAATTTCAGCCTTGGCTGGATTACCCTGGCGAATGGCTAGATTGCTCAGCATAAGGACGGCGCGTTCATCATTGGGAGCCATCCGAATAAGAGTTTTCAGCACTGTTTCAGCCTGGTCCAGCTCACCTTCCCGTAAATGTATCTGGGCGAGAAGCCGGTATATCTCCGGCGATGGTGATTGCTTTAACGCCTCCCTGACACTGTTGTGGGCGGCCTTTATATCTCCATTCCGGATCAAAATTCGGATTTTCAATAGATGGGCAGAGAGCAAATCGGGATGTTTCTTGAGCAGATAATTGGTTTCTCTCAATGCATTGATTAACTCTCCCTGAGCAGCAAAGATCCTTGCCAGTAACATATGGGTCCTGGTACGAATTTGGTCGGAAATGGATGTGTCGGCAAGGATGGAATCCCCATGTTCCTTCGCCTGGGAAAACTGGCCTTTGAGCAGTAAAAGCTCAGCAAGTTGCAGATGGGGCGTATGGGCCAGAGGATCCTTTTTAACCAGGGCATCCAAGAATCGAATAGCAAGGTCGATTTTGCCATGATTGATGGCGTCCTGAGCGGCGAGGTATAGAAATCCATTATCCATTTTCCCAAGTATTACCTGCTTCTGTCTGGCTGGACGGGAAGTGTCTTGCGTTGTTGCTTCCTTCGGTACGCAGGCAGCAATGGGCAGCATCAGAACAAGAATAAATACTGCTCTCAAGAGCATCTTGCGCAATTCTTGATGGGCGAGTATGAAGATCAATCTATTGAAAGAGTCTCTCAAGGCGCAGGCTCTTGCAGGTGGACCTGTTTAAATTTGTTTCCCTTCTGATTAAGCTCCCAACAGAATAAATCTACCATTGATCCTTTGCATATGCTGATGATCATGTACGCATATTCGGTCCAGGCG
>CAZQZF010000206.1:0-3816 GCA_964597745.1 uncultured Zetaproteobacteria bacterium | reverse complement strand
GGTCAGGCCTATACTTTCTAGTTTTAGGTGATTGATCACAATTCATCGTTTGCTTTTCCCTTGAGTTGCGATTGAACCCTCATTGGCCCTGCTCCAGTTTATGTTTCAATTCCGCCTCAGTCGGCAGGTATTGGCGTTTTGGTGTCATTATCTCTTCTGTCGTATCTGCCATAAAATAGTGCAGGTTAACCAAAGCGGGACTTTCCAGCCGGGCAAAGGGTAAGTAGCGAACAGGCAGTACAGATCGGTTTCACACGGCAGTTGCGTTTGGCATGCTCGACAATCAGGGCATGATATTCGTTAAAAAGCTCCACATCATGAGGAAGGCGGTCATGAAAAAAGGCCTGCACCTGATCATATCCAGCGTCCGGGGCGACTGCACCCAATCGCTGAAAAATACGGCGCGTATAGGCATCGACGACAAAAACAGGCCGGTTAAGAGCGTAAAGAAGAATGGAATCAGCGGTTTCCGGGCCAATGCCATGGACGTTCAGGAGTAGCTTCCTCAGTTCTTTAGCAGGGCGATTCCCGAGTCCCTCAAACTTTTCCTGCGCCAGAAAAAAATAGCACATGGACTGCAGCCGTCTGGCCTTCAGATTGAAGTATCCTGCAGGCCGAATCAGCATGGCCAAGGCCTCTTTGCTCAGCGCAACAATGGCCTCCGCATCCATTACCCCGGCTTCATTGAGATTTGCAATCGCACGCTCTACATTGCGCCAAGCGGTATTCTGAGTAAGCACAGCGCCAATCATAACTTCAAACGGCGTTCGAGCAGGCCACCAGTGTTGCGGGCCATAGGCTGAATACATTAAATTGTAGATATGCCTAATATCTAACATCTTAATATTACAATTTATATTGTGATTTGAGTTGACTTACTTCCCTGGAGCTTAAATTACGCCATGTTCCAAGGGTCAGATCTCCGAGTTTTATGGGGCCGAATTGAACACGAATCAGGCGGCGAACCGTATGCCCATACGATTCAAGCGTGCGTCGAATCTCGCGCCATCGACCCCTGTGTATGGTGATTCTTAGCCAACTGTGTCCTCGTGTTTCAGCATCCACCAGGACTTCCCACGGGGCGCTGACCTCGTCTTTGCCGATATCCCTGCCACCGTGGCGTAATCCATCCAGGGTTTCCATGCTCAGATTACCTGTTAACCGAGCCCGATAGATTCGTGGCAAGTGGGCCGAGGGTTTCGTCAGCGCTCTGGCCATAGAACCATCATCCGAGAGCAGGAGCAGCCCTTCGCTATCCATATCAAGCCGTCCTATGGACTGGACATTAGGTGATACATCCAGGTGCTCATAGATCAATGGCCGGCCCCTGTCATCCCGGCGACTGCAAAGCAGACCGCGGGGCTTGTGATAAGCCAGATAGGTTTGTTCTACAAGTGGCTGCACCGGCTTGTTGTCAACCATGACCTGATCCATTGATTTCACGCCAACACCCGGTTTCTCTACGCATTGGCCATTGATACGGACGCGCCCCTGCATGATCCAGCGGTCCGCTTCACGGCGCGAGCACAGGCCGCAGCGGGCAAGATAACGATTGATGCGCTCGCCTTTTTCCGCCTGATTGGCCTTTTCTATCGCGCTGGATTTTCCGGGCAAGGGGCTAGGAATCCATTTCGAACTGGGTTCCGGCGTGACTGTCGTCTGATTGATAAGCAGTTTGCGGCAGTTCTTCCTCATCCAGGAGTTGGTTGTTGTCCGGTAGATCGCTCAGGCTGTTCAGGCCAAAGTCGATCAGGAACTGTTTTCCTGTTCCAAAAAGATGAGGCCGGCCGGGGACGTCCTTGCGGCCCAGCACCTTGACCCATCCGCGTTCCTGCAATGTGGCGACCATGGAGCTGGATAACTTTACACCTCTTAGGTCTTCGATTTCAGCGCGGGTGACGGGCTGGCGGTAGGCAATGATGGCCAGTGTTTCCAGCATTGATCGCGATAATCTTGGCGGCCTTGTCTTCCAGATCTGTTGCACGATATCCGCGTATTTTGGAGCTGTTCGGAACTGCCAACCTCCATCAATATTTTCAATGCGAATTCCGCGATTATGGTAATGCAACTGGAGTTCACTCAAGGCGATTTTTATGTCTCTCCCATCCTCGTCGGGTAATAAAGCGCTCAATTTATTCACCGTTAAAGGGGTATCGCTGGCCAGCAGGAGGGCTTCAACCCTGTAGAGAAGCATGATTACGCAGGTAGCAGGCTGATGGCGCCATAACACTCGCTCTGCACCAGCTTGATTAATTGTTCCCGCCACAACTCAAGCACGGCCATAAAAGTGGTCACTACCAATATCCTGTTGGCTCGTTGCTGCACCAGATCTTCAAAGAGCACACTGCCCCCCTGATTCAGCCGTTCGAGAACCCGGCTCATCTGCTCGCGTACACTCACTGTGTCCATGAAAATATGGTGCTCAACTTTTCCGCCAATACGTTTGAGGACATTGCGAAAAGCCACCAGAAGGGCATCCAGGTCAGCCTCCGGCAGTGGCCGCTCGACCATTTCAGACTCGGGGAATATAGACCGTAGAAAGACATCGCGGCCAACCCTGGGTTTGTTTCCAATCTCTTCAGCCAGCATTCTGTATTGTTCGTAAGCCAGTAACTGCGCCACCAGTTCGGCGCGAGGGTCAATCTCTTCTCCGGATTCGTCCAGTTCCGGACGCGGTAGTAGCATGCGGCTTTTGATTTGCATCAGCGTGCTGGCCATGACCAGATAATCACCGGCCGAATCGAGGTTCAGCTGTTCCTGTGTCTTCAGGGTCTGAAGGTACTGGCCGGTCAATTCAGCGATGGGGATATCAAATATATCCATTTCCTGACTGCGAATCAGATGCAGGAGCACATCCAGCGGTCCTTCAAAGGTCTCCAGTTGAACATGAGGTGCAGTGGAATTGTCCAGGCCCAGGTCAACATCCGGAGTCTTTTCGAGCAATGAATTCACACGCGGTAACCCATCTTCAGGGTGCGCCGCACCTTTTCCATGGTTCTGGCAGCCTCCTGCCTGGCCCTGGTATTTCCTTCACGCACGATATCACGTACATCATCCATGTGATTCAGGATGTCATTGCGGCGTTTACGGATGGGTTGAAGCTCGGTCTCCATGTGATTGAGCAAAACCTGTTTACATTCAAGACAACCGATATCGGCGCTTGTGCAACCCTCCGTGACCCAGTCCCGTTCTTCGTCCGTGGAATAGATTTTGTGGTATTGCCAAACCGGGCATTTTCCCGGCGTCCCCGGATCGGTGCGCCTGATACGGGCGGGGTCGGTGGGCATGGTGCGCACCTTTTTCTCCGTGACCTTCCACTCCTCGGCCAGTTCGATGGTGTTGTGATAGGACTTGCTCATCTTGCGTCCGTCCAGCCCCGGCAGTTTACCTTCCGGCATCAGCAGCTCCTTTGGCTCCGGAAACAGCGGCTGGTCCGGTTTGCGGTAGAGAAAATTGAATCTCCGGGCAACCTCGCGCGTCAATTCCACGTGCGCCACCTGATCGTCGCCAACCGGTACAAACTGGGCCTGGTAGATGAGGATATCAGCTGCCTGCAGGAGTGGATACCCCAGAAAACCGTAGGTCCCCAGGTCCTTCTCGCGCAATTGCTCGATCTGGTCCTTGTAGGTGGGAACACGCTCCAGCCAGGACAGAGGCGTAATAAATGACAGCAACAGATGCAACTCGGCATGCTCCTGCACCTCGGACTGAATGAACAGGGTCGCCCTGGCCGGATCAATACCCACGGCCAGCCAGTCCACCAGCATATCCCAGATCGTTTTGGAGACAATTTCCGGTTTGGCATAATCCGTAGTC
>CAZQZF010000205.1:0-3817 GCA_964597745.1 uncultured Zetaproteobacteria bacterium | reverse complement strand
ATGTAGATATATTAGAGAACTTATTTAACTATAAAATATAAGGTCATTCTATATTTATCAAGAGCTTAAAAGTAATTCCTATAGTAACCCTGAGTTATTTTGCTTCAATACGGTCATTCGAAAGGATCAATAGCTTGCCTTTTTATGAATATTGTGACTAAGCTAACAGACATAAGGAATGCTGCCTGTGCTAGGAGTCTGTCGGACTTAGGGGGATCGTAGCAAGCGGTAGATTTTCCATAAGTCCGACAGACTCCCAGGTAGCTGACCATGAAGAGCCGTTGCTCTTCTATTCTATCAATAGGGAGGATTCAATGAATCCAGCATTACAACTTGTTTCAAACCAAGAAAGCAATTCGAGCTACACGCAGCTTTCAATTCACCACGATTCCAATTGGCAGCTCGCATGGTATTATATGCATGCTACGCCTCGACCATGCTTCACTCATACATTATTGCATGAGATTGATCAATGGTTCCACGAGGCTGCCCGTGAAATCGACAGTCCTGATGGCAAGGACATTCGTTATCTTGTCCTTGCTTCCAAGGAGCCTGATGTATTCAATCTAGGCGGGGATCTGGACCTGTTTCAAACCATGATTAAAAGCAGGGATCGCGAAGGTTTGCTGCGGTACACAAAGGCATGTATTGATGTGCTGTATGCAAACTTGATTAATTTGAATCGGGATATCACCACCATTTCCCTTGTGCAGGGGAAGGCGCTGGGAGGCGGTTTTGAGGCTGCCTTGTCCAGCAACGTACTAATTGCGGAGCGTAGCGCCCGCATGGGTCTGCCGGAGATACTGTTTAATCTGTTTCCAGGCATGGGAGCCTACAGCTTTTTATCCAGAAAGCTGGATGGCGCCCGCGCGGAGCGCCTCATCCTGAGCGGCAGGGTCATGACGGCTGAAGAGCTCTATGAGATGGGCGTCGTGGACATACTGGCTGAAGACGGTGAGGGCGAAATGGCCGTGTACGATTACATCAAGCGTGAAAACAGAGCCAGAAACGGTTTTCGCGCAGTGCGCAAAGTCCGCGAACATTGCAATCCGATCTCTTATGATGAACTCATGGATATCGGTCGTATCTGGGTTGATACCGCCCTGAAATTAACGAAAAGGGATTTGCGCATGATGAATCGATTGGTGAAGAGGCAAACGGCAGGCCAGCGACTTGCTGTTGTATAAGCAGCCTAAACATACAGCTCCATTGGAGGTCACTGACTGCTTGTGCGATTGGTTCCCTGTAGGAACCGGGTTAAGGCAATACACGATGCGTCAAAGGTCTGACTGATTTCCTCGGCAAGCAGAGCCGGTTTATTGCCTGCCATGTCGTAGGGCTTCAGCCTTTCGGAATGCAGGCACAATTCCGCAAGCGTGTTGCAGCCCAGTTGCGCCGAGCTGCCTTTCAGGGCATGGATGGCATCCCGTAACCCGGGATAGTCCCCGGCTTCGATTGCCGCATGGATATCACGCAGGATGGATTGGCCGTCATGCGCAAAGCCGTCGATAAGTTGTTGTACGAATTCGGTTCCCGAACCCAACTGGCTCAGGCTTTCAAGGATCTGTCCGTCAATTTCAGGTCTCCGGTGCTTCCCCTGCGCATGTGGGCCATCGATTTTCGAATCCTTCTTTTGCCGGTCTGCGCCGTCTGAAATGAGTTTGGCAACCGCCTCCAGCAGCCGTTTTGCTTCAACAGGTTTGGTCAGGTATGCATTGGCGCCCGCCTCTTCACAGACCGTCCTGGCCTCCACGGTGGCATCGGCCGTGAGGATAATTACGGGCGCATGGTGGTCCAGGTCCATGAATCGATATGCCTTCAGGGCATCGATTCCGCCCATATTCGGCATGTGTCTGTCCAGGATGACCAGATCAAAGCCGTCCGGTTCTTCCTCAAGGGCGTTTAGCGCCTGTTCGCCATCCTTGACCAGCAGGCATTGATGGCCGACACGGAGAAAGATTTTCTCCAGCACTTTTCCGTTGACCTCATTATCTTCCGCGATAAGGACACGAAGCGATCTGGCGCCCGGCAGTCTCTGATAATGCTCGGCCAGAGAGACCACGTTGTCGTGGCCATCGAATTCCATACGTGCGGCGTGCAGCGCATTAAACAGGATTCGCGCATCCGGCGGCCTGCCAAGTACCGCCGAGAATCCCGCCTGCACATAGGATTCCTGGACAAGTCTGGTATCATCCGTAACCATGAGAATAACGGATGGTTGCGGATTGGGGAGTTCGGCATGAATGACGTCCAGGAACTGGGCGGCATCCATCTTCAGCTTGTGTTGGTCGACAATGACGACATTGTAGGGCACCCCGCCATCCCTGGCCTTGATGAGCCTTGCAAAGGCCCGTGCTTCACCCCGGACGAAACTGGATTCGACCGCCCAGTTTCGGAAGATATCGCGAATCACCGACGCCAGGCCTTGATCAGTAAGGACAAGCACGCGCACTCTCTC
Source organism: uncultured Zetaproteobacteria bacterium (assembly GCA_964597745.1). GTDB lineage: Bacteria > Pseudomonadota > Zetaproteobacteria > Mariprofundales > Mariprofundaceae > CAYLYU01. Next base: position 1,359 of record CAZQZF010000205.1, on the reverse strand, counting down.
CATCATTGGGGAGGCATCAGCAACAGTCGCAGCCTCGAACGGAAGCTCAATCCAGAACGTTGATCCCTGGTCCGGCACGCTGTTCAGGCCGATACGGCCGTTCATCAGTTCGACCAATTGCCGGGAAATACTGGTTCCAAGGCCGGTGCCGCCAAAACGCCGGGTGACGGAGGCATCGGCCTGGACGAACTCTTCAAAGATCTGATCCTGTTTTTCATAAGGGATGCCAATGCCGGTATCCGTTACCTCAAACCGAATCCATGTTGCATCGTCCGGGGAGTCCATGGGCAACGCCTTGACGGAAACATGCCCATGATCGGTAAATTTGATGGCATTACCAATCAGGTTGCTCAGAATCTGACGCAGATGCGTGAGATCGCCCTGTAGATAGAAGGGCAGTTCCGGCGATGTGTGCAGCAGGAATTGCAAATCCTTTTGTTGTGCCACGGATTCAAACATCATGGTCAGTTCTTTCATAAACAGGTGCAGATCAAAGTCGATGATTTCGACACTGGTCCGGCCCGCCTCGACCTTAGAAAAATCCAGGATTTCATTGATCATTGTGAGCAGGCTATGGGCGGAAGTCTGGATCGAACGCGACAGCTCCCTCTGCTCCGGCTTCAGTTCAGTGTCGGCCAGCAGATCGCTCATGCCGATGACGCCGCTTAACGGGGTGCGTAATTCATGACTCATATTGGATAGAAACTGAGTCTTTGCCTGGTTGGCATGATTGGCCTGCTCGATGGCGGCATTCAGTTTTCGCAGCAATGTTGCTACATAAGGAGGCACAATCAGCAGAGTAATTAGCATGCTGGCTGAGAAAGTCAGGTGCAAGCGCCAGAAATCACTGAACATGATGGCGGCGCTAAAGCCAGCCAGGCCAATACCGGTTGAGATAAACAGATATCGGGGGCCATAGCGGAAGCCGTTGCCCATAATGACCCAGAGATAAACGGCGATTAGAGGCGTACCCGCCTCTCCGCTAAGAGCAATTACATAGGATACCGCACTCAGATCTATAAAGACGCCTAATATCCGGCGCGGTACCGATGTGGCCGGGGAAAACAGGATGTGGATAAAAATTGAGGAGCCAAACAACACAAAAAGAATGCAAATGAGCCGTGCATGCCAGACAATTGCAACATTATCAACTCGATTGCTATATAACGATGAAAAAAAGTAGCTGAGAACGATCAGTCCCGCAACAAGGCGGATGATCGCCTGTTCGTGTTCGCTGTCCTCTCGTCCGGACAGGCGTTGTTTAAGTCTGGAAAGGATATTCTGAATCAAGGATTTTATCCATATAATACAGCCATATGCGATATCTTATTAGATTATTGCATGAATGAAAAGCTCCAG
>CAZQZF010000204.1:0-3849 GCA_964597745.1 uncultured Zetaproteobacteria bacterium | reverse complement strand
CGGTGCGTTCGGGCCCGCCCGATGGCGTGGACGGTGTAAGCCGCTTCACCTATACCGATGCGAGCAAGAAGCCCGTCATCTATGTGACCCGGAAGGACACGCCAGACGGTAAACGTATCAGACAATGGGGACATGGCCCGGATGGCAAGGGCTGGATGCCAAGCCTGCAACATGCACCCAAGCCGAGGCCGTTATATCGCCTGCCTGCCATTCTCAAAGGTAGCGGCACTGTCTGTATCCATGAAGGTGAAAAGGCCGTTGTAGCGGCGGCTAAGGCACGTTTGCAGGGTATCCATACCACAAGCATAGGCGGTGCGGGAAATGCCAAGCATTCAGACTTCACGCCACTGAAAGGCCGAGATGTTTGCATCATTCCAGACAATGACACGCCCGGAGAGAAACACGCCGCACAGGTGGCGAAGATAGCAACGGATGCCGGAGCCAAGAGCGTGAAGATTGTCCACCTTCCGGGATTGCCTGCAAAGGGTGACGTGGTGGAATGGCTACAGGCGGGCGGGACTGATGAGGCATGGCGGAAGCTGATAGCGGAGACCATACCGGAACCGGGGAAGCATACGGATATTATCCGGTTGGCTGATGTGAAGCCGGAGCCGATTAGCTGGCTATGGCCCGGACGTATTGCTATCGGAAAAATAAACCTGTTTGCGGGTGATCCCGGACTAGGCAAATCATTGCTGACCGTGGAGATGGCGGCGCATGTTTCCAAAGGTAAGCCGTGGCCTGTGGATGGCTCACAGTGTCCCCGTGGTGACGTGCTGATGCTATCGGCAGAAGATGACCTTGCCGACACTATAAGGCCGCGTCTGGACGCTTCTAGCGCAGATGTGGATCGGGTTTATGCCCTACCGATGGTGACTACCTACAGCGATGATGGAAAAGAATCAAAACGCATACCGTCACTTGTGGATGATGTGGAACGGATAGGCTCAATGCTTGCGACTAACCCTGATATACGGCTGCTGACCATTGATCCGATAAGCGCATATCTGGCAGGGGTGGATAGTCACAAGAATACAGACATGCGGGCGGTGTTATCCCCGTGGGCTGACCTTGCATCCCGTTACCGTGTGGCGATTGTCTGCATATCACACCTGAATAAAGGCGCGGGATCGGCCATGTATCGGACTGCCGGAAGCATTGCCTTTATGGCGGCAGCGCGTGCGGCTTTCAGTGTGTCGAAAGATAAAGACGACGAATTGAGGCGGCTTGTCCTGCCAGTGAAAAACAATCTAAGCCCGGATGAAGGCGGACTTGCTTACAGGGTAGAAACAGCAAACGGCATACCGTGTATCGAATGGGAGCCGGAACCCGTACACATAACGGCGGAGGATGCGCTTTCATCTGATAGCGGACACAGAAGCGCAACAGATGAAGCTATAGACTGGCTCCGTGAAGTATTGGCTGATGGGCCGATTAAGGCAGCGAGTGTGCAGAAGGAAGCACGGCAGGCAGGTATCAGCGAGAAATCATTACGAACGGCAAGGGAGCGGCTGGGGATTAAGCCCAAAAAGCAGGGCGGGCATTTTGGGAAAGATGCGCAATGCTGGATGTGGCAACTCCCTGATGATGAAACAGAAACACTGAAGATGCCCACAAATGCTGAAGGTGCCCACCATAATACACGGGCATCTTCAGGGGGTGAGGGCATCTTCAGCGAGAACATACACGCCACCGAAGTGCATACACGCCAGCATATAAACGTGGCGTGTATGGGGGAAGTTGGCGCGTATGGTGAAAAGCCACCCGCTGACCCTGACCCTTTTGACGATCAATTTCCGGCTGATTCTGTCCGGGTGAGTGTGTCCTTATGAATACTCAAACCTTCCTCAAACAGGCATTGCAGCATGGCATCCGGTTATCGGTTCACGGCGATAAGCTAGACGTGGATGCTCCCAAGGATGAGCTGACCCCGGACGTGATGGATTACATGAAGGCGCACAAGCCGGAGATAGTCGAAGCACTGACCGAGCCATGGCCGCATGGCCCGTGCTATCAGTGCGGTACAGATACCAGGTGCATGCTTACCCGCCCTGACCTGACGTGGGACTGGCAGTGCATCCCCTGTTTTGATAAGGGTGCTAGACCATTGCCGGGTAATCAAAAGGCCGTTACAGGCGAAATGGTGAGGCCGTCCCATGGGTGAATCAGGCTTACATATTGAGAAACACCTATATGCCGGGCACTGGCCTATATGGTGTGTGGTGGATGATGGCCGGGTGATTCTATGCCGGGAGACCGAAGAAGAAGCCAAGCAAGAACTGGAAACGATGAGAGGCGCACCATGATCACGGCAAACGTATCAGGTCGACTGGCCTTTGATGCCAGAGAGATCGAAACCAAATCCGGCAAGCCGATGACTACGGCACGCATGGCCTGCAATGATGAGGAAGGCGCTACGATCTGGATCGACCTTGTGGCCTTCGGTGATAATGCAACATGGCTGGCCCGGTGCGTGAAGTCTGACCGGGTGGCAGCGATCGGCACGTTAAAGTTGAATTGCTGGACTGATAAGAAGACTGGCGAGGAAAAGCAGGTGTTACAGCTTGTGGTGGATAACATGCTGGCGAATGCGCCGAAGCCGAGGAAGGTGAAATCATGAAACAACAAAAAACGAAGTGCCAGGATGTAACCATAAAAGACACCTACGATCTGCCGGGTATGGCTACAGTTGAAATCAGGGTGAGTGCTGACGTTACAAAGTATCAGGCAGCCAAGGCGCTGATGGTGTGGCTGATTAAGTACATGGAATCCAGCGCGGGGAAAAGAGATTGGCGACGTGACGCGAACGGAGGAGCAGAAGGAATGCTTGCAGCCTATGACCTGCCGGAAATTGATCTTGATCTGGAACTGCCAGACATTGACCTTGAGCTACCAGACATTGACCTTGAGCTACCAGACATTGACCTTGAGCTGCCGGAGATTGACCTATGAAAACAGTAACGTCCAAGGCGGATGAAGAAGCAGCATGGCTAAAAAAAGAGACTGGAACAGAGAGCCGACAGGCTGGAAAAGTGCTGATAGCACAAACCATGCTTACCTTGCAGTCCTTCAATATCAATTCCGAAGACGTGGATACCTGCGAAGTCGCCCAAAAAATGCTATATGGAATCAGACCACAAGACCCGTTGGAAGGTATGATGGCGGTGCAGATGGTCGCCTTGCATAACATGGCGATGGATTGCGCCCGCCGTGCTTCAGGGACAAACCAGTCCTTTGAAGGGCGTGATATGAATCTGCGCCATGCTGCCAGACTGATGAATGCCTTTACCCATGCCGTAGAAACGCTTGATAAGCACAGGGGCAAAGGACAGACGATCACAGTTAAGCACCAGCAAGTGACAGTTGAATCAGGCGGTCAAGCCGTTATCGGTGACGTAAATCATGGGGGAAGGGAAAATAAAAAAAATGAGTAAACCCCATGCAGACAGTTAAACGATGCGGTGCAAAAACGAGGGCAGGGCATCCATGCGGTCGCTACGCAATGGAAAACGGAAGATGCCGCTTGCATGGTGGATTAAGCAAAGGTCGCCCGGTTACAACAGGCCAATGGACAAAAGAAGCGATCCGCCAGCGCCGGGAAGTCGCCAAGCTTATCAGGGGTATGAAAAGCACAATGACAGACTTGATGTGCTAATCTTCCGCCATGAGTGTCAATTAGGCAGCTTTCCAGACAATAGTGACATGAACATTCTGACAGTATTTCTGGCGGTATCTGGAAAATAGGAAACGTGAACATTCAATGATAACAGTATGTTACAAGCGCAATGTGACGGACGCCGCCTCCACCAGACCTGGAGTTGGTGGGAAGGATCTGCCGGGCGGGATGAG